>JBJTNC010000175.1:0-9980 GCA_046073865.1 Micrococcales bacterium
CCGCGACAAGTGGATTGCCGAAGGGCGAACCCTCACCCGCGACGAGGATGTAGTCGAGCCAACTGATTACCCCGTGATTGAGCGCAACGACGCCCCGATTCGCGCCTTCCGCGATGACGTTCTGGCGCACCTGGGTAACCCTCTCATCGATGTGCGTTCACCTCAGGAGTACACCGGCGAGCGCACTCACATGCCGGACTACCCTCAGGAGGGTGCGCTGCGCGGCGGTCACATTCCAACCGCAGTTTCCATCCCGTGGGCCCGCGCGGCAAACGAGGACAAGACCTTCAAGAGCGTTGAAGACCTGAAGGCCATCTACCTCGACGAGGCTGGAATCAAGCCCGGCGACACCATAATTGCGTACTGCCGTATCGGTGAGCGTTCCAGCCATACCTGGTTTGTGCTCACCTACCTTCTCGGTTTCGAGAACGTGCGCAACTACGACGGCTCCTGGACCGAGTGGGGTTCGCTGGTTGGTGTGCCAATCGTGAAGGGTGCCGAGCCCGGCGCTGTTCCCGCTCGCCGCTAGGCTAGGGGCATGACCACCATCCAAGCCATCGATGAGTTAATCGCGGATTTCCACGACCTACCTGTGAAGGAACGGCTGAATCTGCTGCTGGAGTTCAGCGATAACCTCCCTGAGCTGCCGGAACGATACGCCGATCACCCTGATCTGCTCGAGCGCGTGGAAGAGTGCCAGTCTCCCGTCTACCTCTTCGTGGAGGTTGATGAAGCTAAGGACGTTCACCTGTTCTTCACGGCCCCAAAAGAGGCGCCAACCACCCGTGGCTTTGCCTCCGTGCTTCACGAGGCCCTCGACGGCCAGCCCGCGCAAGCTGTCTTGGACGTTGACCCGCAATTTCCCGACCGGCTCGGACTCACCGAGGCGGTTTCGCCACTTCGAATGAATGGAATGCGGGCGATGCTCGCGCGTATCAAGCGTCAGGTGCGCGAAAAAACCGCATGATTCTGCGCCAGTATCTGCCCGAAAACCAGGTTTTCCTCTGCGATGGACTTCAGGGGCTTCGCAAGGTGCTGCGGACAGTTCCTAGATCCCCCGGCGTGACCATGCTGAATCTTGTGGTGGACAGGCGTGGCAGGGTAACTGGGAAGAACGGCTCAAGCCGCGACATAAGTAACCAAATCGATTACCAGAGCCTGATGCTGCTGAGGGAACAGGCGGATTACATCCTGACCACCGCGAAGACGGCTCGCGTGGAGCAGTACCGCCGGAGTCGCCTTGCTCCTCTCGTCTTGCTCTCCGAATCCGGCAATTTCGACGGCATTCCGGCCGTTGAGTCCGCCGAAGCCGGGCCAAAGGACTCCCTCGTTTATCTGGTCTTCCGCTCAACGGATCCGAGTGGTCCTGCTGGTCGCTATCGCGAGCCATGGGTCAGGGTTATCGACTTCGGAGAGCTGGCTCAAATGAACGCCGCCGCCGAGTTCGTGGTTGCCGAAACCGGCCTGTTCATGAGCGGACACCTGATATCACGGAACCTCATCCAGGAGATTGCCATCAGCGTGGTTGGTGTGCGCTGGAACTTTGACAAAGCAGTTAATCGAACCATGCAAAGGCTGGGGATCGATGACGCAACCCCCTACTACCTGGCGAGGGTTGAGAACACGGTCTTCGTGCGTTTTAGGAACCTCAAGCACGTGCCACCAGCCGAATAGCCGCCTCTGCGGCGTGGCTCTGGGGATTGCTGCACGGTGGCAAATATCCTTGACCTGTGATCGAAATCGAAATCGGCGAAGCGAGCGGACTCTTCCAGCTTGCCGTGCAGCAGTTTAGGCACGCCGAGACTCGCGATGAACTCACCCTTAAGCAAATTCCCGCTCCCGGCCAGCTTGCCAGGGAGTCGGTTTCATTTGCGGCGGACATCGCCGGTCCAGAGGCCAGCGCCCACATTGACGCGGGTACTGGAAGATTCGTTCTTATGCACGACCCGGCCTCGCGAGAGCAGTGGGGCGGTGAGTTCCGCATCGTGACCTTCTCCAAGTCGCCCATGGAGACGTTCATAAGTGACGACGAGCGCATCGCCGACGTTGCATGGGCCTGGTTGATGGAGGCGCTCTCCAACCGCGGCGCAGAATTTACCGCGGAGGCGGCAACCGTCACCCGTGTGATCAATACGGGATTTGGATCGCTGGCGGGCCAGAGCGAGCACGCGGAACTGGAGATGCGAGCGTCCTGGACCCCTGTTGGTGATTTCGGGGCGCACATCGAGGCGTGGCAGGACCTTGTCTGCATGATGAGCGGTTACCCGCTGCTACCCGTTTCGGTTGCCTCACTGCACGGAAAGAAGCGATGACCGATATTGCCCCAGCCGAGCCCGCTGCTACCCCGCTGCCGCTTCGGGCTAAGCCAAATAACCCTGCCGTTGTCTTGGTAACCGACCAAGAGGGACTCGATGCCGCTGTTGCTCAACTGAGTGCCAACACCGGCGCGTTCGCGCTCGATGCCGAGCGAGCCTCCGGCTTCAAATACTCGTCCAGGGCATACCTGGTTCAGGTTCAGCGCGGCAACTCCCCCATCTATCTCATCGATGCTCCCGCCATTGCTGCTGACGGTGAACTCGAGCCCTTCGCGGGGTTAGCGGAGGTAGCCTCCTCGGATGTATGGATTCTGCACGCGGCAACTCAGGACCTGGGCTGCCTCGCGGCACTAGGGCTAAGGCCCACCGCCCTGTTTGACACGGAACTCGGAGGCCGCCTAGCTGGCTTTGCGCGGGTTGGTCTGGGGTCCATGACAGAATCGCTCCTCGGCTTCCGGCTAGCAAAGGAACATTCGGCGGTGGACTGGAGTCAGCGGCCAATGCACGCCGACTGGCTAACCTACGCGGCCCTCGATGTAGACGTTCTGCACGAACTCTACGCGGCCGTATCTGGCGCCCTCGAGGCCTCCGGCAAGGCGGAATTTGCGCGTCAGGAGTTTGAGCACCTGCTCAGCTTTGCGCCAAAGCCACCTAAAGTCGATAGATGGCGCGGCATGACTGGCCTTTTTGAGATCAAGGATCAGCAGAAGCTCGCCGTCGCTCGTTCGCTCTGGACGGCAAGGGAGTCGCTGGCCGTGAAGATGGACGTCTCCCCCGGCAGGCTCATCCCAGACTCATCCATCATTTCTGTGACAAAGACCACGCCGCGCTCGCGCAGCGAACTGGCAGGGCGTAAGGACTTCAACGGACGCGCCTCCAGAACCTATCTGGACACCTGGTGGAAGGCCATCGAGGATGGGCTAAACGAGAGAAACCTGCCTCCACCGCGGATGCCGGCCACTGGTATTCCCAACCACCGAAACTGGGCAAACAAGTTTCCGGAAGCCGAGGCTCGACTCAATGCTCTCAAGCCCGTTGTGGAGAAATGCCGCGATGAGCTACAGATGCCCCTCGAAAACGTGTTGACGCCCGATCTGATGCGTCAGTTGGCTTGGGAGCCGCCGCAGCAGAGAACCGTCGAGGCAATCGCGGAATTTCTCAAGAATCTAGGCGCGCGCCCCTGGCAGGTGGAACAAGTTTCAGCGGGCTTCGCAGCGGCTATAGCCGGGCTTCCTTAGCGGCATCCGACTCGTCAGTTAGCGGACGAGCATGAGGAACTCGAGCACCCACAACCTGCGCAACGATGTCACGGGCCATCGCCTGCGGGGTTAGACCCACGCGTTCCAGGATTTCGTTGCGGCTGGCGTGTTCCAGGAATTCATCCGGTAGTCCGATTTCGGTAACCGCCGTGTCGATCTGTGCGGAACGCAGATCCTGTCGAATGCGGGTTCCAACACCGCCAACCTTGATGCCGTCCTCAATCGAAACCACCAGTCTGTGAGCTTCGGCGAGCGATAGTACGCTCTTGGGCACAGGAACAACCCATCGAGGGTCAACGACTGTCACACCGATTCCCTGAGCGCTGATTAGCTTGGCAACCTCGAGAGCGGTATTAGCCATTGAACCCACCGCTACGATGAGCACGTCCTTAGCCGATGACTCCAGAAGGACGTCAACGCCGTCCTCCAGGCGCTTGACGGCGCGAATCTCGCTACCGGCAACACCCTTGGGGAATCTGAGCAGGGTTGGGCCATCGTTCACGGCAACAGCCTCGTTGAGCTCCTCACGGAGTCGGATGTCGTCGCGCGGCGCCGCAATGCGAATGCCTGGAACCAGCTGGAAGACCGCTAGATCCCAAACTCCGTGGTGAGACGCGCCATCCGGGCCGGTGACGCCAGCACGGTCAAGTACAAATGTCACGCCAGCCTTGTGCAGTGCAACATCCATGAGAACCTGGTCGAAGGCGCGGTTCATGAATGTTGCATAGACGGCAACAACCGGGTGGAGTCCGCCGAATGCCATACCGGCTGCGCTTGTCACGCCGTGCTGCTCCGCGATTCCAACGTCAAACACGCGGTCAGGGTACTTCTTTGCAAACTCAGCGAGACCAACGGGGTGCAGCATGGCTGCGGTGATTCCGATTAGGTCTGGGCGGCGGTCGGCGATGCGAACCACCTCATTGGAAAACACAGAGGTCCAACTTGGTCCGGTCTTGCTCTCCAAGGACTCACCAGTGGTTGGGTCAATCTGTCCAACGGCGTGGAACTGGTCCTCATCGTTTAGCATCGCTGGATCGAATCCGTGACCCTTCTGGGTGATTGCGTGCACAATCACCGGGTACCCGTAGTGTTTCGCCTGACGAAGCGCCTCTTCCATCGCCTTGAGATCGTGTCCATCGATTGGCCCGATGTATTTAATGTCAAGGTTTGGGAAAAGCCCGCCCGGAGCGAACGACGTGAGCAGACCCTTGCCGGCTCCGCGAGCCGCGGAGTAGGTGAGCCGACCCAGAAGCCCAAAGGATTCGAAGAATCGCTTGGACGCCTTATAGGCCTTGCGGTAAACGGTCTGGGTGCGGATTGTGTTCAGATAACGGGCAAATCCACCGATAGTAGGCGCATACGAACGACCGTTGTCGTTCACCACGATGACCAACTTGCGATCGTTGTCGTGGGAGATGTTGTTTAGCGCCTCCCAGGTCATGCCGCCCGTGAGAGCGCCGTCGCCAACAACCGCAACCACGTGGCGGTCGGTCTGGCCAGTGGCCTTGTAGGCCTTGGCTATTCCGTCGGCCCAGCTCAGCGACGATGACGCGTGCGAAGACTCTACGATGTCGTGCTCTGACTCGGAGCGCTGTGGATAGCCGGCGAGTCCGTCTTTCTGACGAAGGCGCGAGAAGTCCTTGCGACCGGTGAGCATCTTGTGAACGTAGGACTGGTGACCGGTGTCGAACACAATCGAGTCCGTCGGAGAGTTGAAGACCCGGTGGATGGCTACCGTGGTTTCCACGACTCCAAGGTTTGGGCCGAGGTGCCCACCAGTGCGCGCAACCTCGTGGACAAGAAATTGACGAATCTCCCCACAGAGATTCACCAGTTCGGCACCGCTGAGACCATCGAGGTCGCGCGGGCCGTTGATACGGTCAAGAATGCCCATGGGGAGATTAACGTCTATTTCTCTTAAGTTATTCCGAAGCGAGGGAACGCAGGACGTACTGCAGGATTCCCCCGTTGCGGTAGTAATCGGCCTCTCCCGGGGTGTCGATGCGCACCACGGCATCGAACTCAACCACAGGCTTGCCGGCCGGTGAGTGCGAGCTTGGCTTGGCCACCACGTGAACGGTCTTCGGGGTTACTCCCTGGTTGAGAGCCTCGATACCGGTGATGTCGAATACCTCGGTGCCATCGAGACCCAGCGAGTCAGCGCTCTGACCCGCAGGGAACTGCAGCGGGATAACGCCCATACCAATGAGGTTGCTGCGGTGGATGCGCTCGAAAGATTCGGTGATTACAGCGCGGACACCCAGCAGGCGGGTTCCCTTGGCAGCCCAGTCACGCGATGAACCGGAGCCGTACTCCTTGCCACCCAAGATGACGAGCCCGGTGCCCTGCTCCTGGTAGTTGGCCGAGGCATCGAAGATGAACGACTGTGGTCCGTCCGCCTTGGTGAATTCGCGGGTGTAGCCACCCTCTACTCCATTCAGGAGCTGGTTCTTCAGACGAATGTTGGCGAAGGTTCCGCGAATCATGATCTCGTGGTTACCGCGACGCGAACCGTAGGAGTTGAAGTCAACTCGCGACACTCCGCGTTCGGCCAGGTACTTACCCGCAGGCGAGTCGGCCTTGATGCTTCCGGCAGGGCTGATGTGGTCGGTGGTGACCGAGTCGCCCAGCTTTGCAAGCACGCGGGCACCGGTGATGTCGGTCACTGGGTCCGGCGTTGCCTTCATTCCGTCGAAGTATGGAGCCTTGCGAACGTAGGTGGAGTTCTCGTCCCAGGTGAAGACGTCGCCCTTAGGAGTTGGAAGCGACTGCCAGCGCGAGTCACCCTCGAATACGCCGGCGTACTGGGTCTTGAACATCTCAGAGTTGATGCTCTCGTCGATGGTCTTTTGAACCTCGTCGGCGCTCGGCCAAATGTCCTTGAGGAAGACGTCGTTTCCACTCTCATCCTGGCCAAGTGCCTCGTTCTCAAAGTCGAAGTCCATGGTTCCGGCGAGGGCGTAGGCGATCACCAGGGGTGGCGAAGCCAGGTAGTTCATCTTCACGTCCGGGTTGATGCGTCCCTCGAAGTTGCGGTTGCCCGAGAGCACCGCGGTTACGGCTAGGTCGTTGTCGTTGATGGCGGCGGAGATGCTCTCGTCCAGTGGACCAGAGTTACCGATGCAGGTGGTGCAGCCGTAGCCAACAACCTGGAAGCCGAGGGCATCGAGGGCGTCGTTCAGGCCGGCCTTGTGATAGTACTCGGTGACGACCTTCGAACCAGGCGCCAGCGAGGTCTTTACCCAAGGCTTGGCCTTGAGACCCTTTGCCACTGCCTTCTTAGCCACCAGACCGGCAGCCAGCATCACGGACGGGTTGCTGGTGTTGGTGCAGGAGGTGATCGAAGCGATGGTCACGTGGCCGTTGTCGATGGAGTAGTCCTTGCCGGCTACCTGCGATGGCTTGTGGGCCTCAGGGCTGTAGGTTGGCAGAACCTGCTGGAACGACTCCTTGGCCTTCGATAGCTCGATTCGGTCCTGTGGGCGCTTCGGTCCAGCGATGCTAGGCACGACGGTGGAGAGGTCGAGTTCCAGGTATTCGCTAAAGCGAGGCTCGATCGATGGGTCGTGCCACAGTCCCTGGGCCTTGGTGTAGGCCTCGATGAGCGCAATCTGCTCTTCGCTGCGTCCGGTTACGCGCAGGTAGTCGAGGGTGACCTCATCGATTGGGAAGATTGCAACGGTGGAGCCAAACTCTGGGCTCATGTTTCCGATGGTGGCACGGTTTGCTAGTGGAACCGAGGTAACTCCAGCGCCGTAGAACTCAACGAACTTGCCAACGACACCGTGCTTGCGAAGCATGTCGGTGATGGTGAGAACCACGTCGGTGGCGGTAACGCCGGTTGGAATCTCGCCGGTCAGCTTGAAGCCCACAACCTTTGGAATGAGCATCGACACAGGCTGGCCGAGCATTGCGGCCTCGGCCTCGATGCCGCCAACGCCCCAGCCCAGAACGCCGAGACCGTTGACCATGGTGGTGTGGGAGTCGGTGCCTACGCAGCTGTCCGGGTATGCCTGCAGCTCGCCGTTGACCTCTCGGGTCATCACGGTGCGGGCCAGGTATTCGATGTTCACCTGGTGGACAATGCCGGTGCCCGGTGGAACTACCTTGAAGTCGTCGAAGGCGGTCTGGCCCCAGCGCAGGAACTGGTAGCGCTCGCCGTTGCGCTGGTACTCGTACTCAACGTTCTTCTCAAAGGCGTCTGCCGAGCCTGCAACGTCGATTACAACGGAGTGGTCGATGACCATCTCGGCTGGTGCGAGCGGGTTGATGCGCTTTGGGTCTCCACCCAACTCCGCAACGGCCTCGCGCATGGTAGTTAGGTCAACCACGCACGGAACACCGGTGAAGTCCTGCATGATTACGCGGGCGGGAGTGAACTGAATCTCAGTGTCAGGCTCCGCCTTAGGGTCCCAGTTCACCAGTGCGTTGATGTGGTCGCCCGTGATGTTTGCGCCATCTTCGGTTCGCAGCAGGTTCTCAAGCAGAACCTTCAGGCTGAATGGAAGCGTCTTTGCGTCCACCGAGTTAAGGCGGAAATAGCGGTAGGACTTGTCGCCCACCTTGAGAATGTCGGAGGACCCGAAACTGTTTACCTTGGACAAAAGTCCACTCCTAAATGTTGCAGCAACTGATGGTTATAAAAATACCACCTAGGACTTGTGCAGAATGACGCTTCTGGAAGCCAGCCAGGTGAACCAGATGCAAACCGCGTAGGTTGGTGTGCCCAGTATGAGCTTGGCAACGCCCAGCGCCTCTACGTTGTTAGCAAAGAAAAGAGGTAGCTCGATGCCAAGGCGGAGTGCGAACAGACCCACCCACATGCCCGTGATCAGGTCGAACCTAGTCAGCAGCGAACGCTTCTTGCGCCAGCCGACTCCCCAGCCCTTGAAGAAGCCAATTAAGAGTCCGAGAGCCGGCCATCGAACCAGTATTGAGATAAGAAGAACGGAGCCGTATCCAGCATTGGTGTAGAAACCGGGAAGGTAGTAGTCCTTGGCGCCATCGGGGCTCTTAAGGGCCAACCAAACTGAAATTCCGGTGAGTACTGCTCCCGCGATGGCTTGTGAGACCGGTTTCCTCTGGATCAGCTGCTTGCCAATAGAGGCCGCCGAGAGCACGCCGGCAACAACCACGGCAGCGAGGGTGTTCTGCCAAATGGTGTAGATGACCAAGAAGGCAGTTGGCGGAACGGCGGATTCGATGATACCCACCCAACCGCCGAGACTGGCAAGAAGAGACTTACCATCAAAGACTGCCCTGCCGTCTTCGTCAACCCTCAGGCCAAGACGCTTGGCAGCGGCTTCGGCAAACTTCGTGTCCTGCGGCTCGGAGCCGAACGGTTCTGGGATGCTCATGCTCAGACCAGCGCCGTCAGGGGTGGGGTCACAACGCCAGGTGGAACCTTCAGGTCCAGAAGCTCACGAGGCGGGATCGGACCCGAGCCACGGTCTACTACCACCGACCTGAATACGCCTTCGATTAGGCTCGCGGCCGCCGGGTCCATCGTTGCCGCACCCGTAATCATCCCGCGGAGGAACCAGCGTGGTCCATCTACTCCAACAAAGCGGACAGACCTCTTGCCGGTTTCTGCCCCCTCCTCGCTGTGAACCGGGACCTGGGCCGCAACCTCGGGGCCAAACGACCCCAGCCGCTCCTCGGCTATTCCCCCCTGGGTCTTTACGCTCGAAATAATGCTGGAGCGCACCTCTGCCCACAGCCCCTCGGTCTTAGGGGCCGCAAAGGCCTGCAACTGCAGTGAAGATTGGAAGAAATTCACGGCAACTGCGATTATCCTGCCGCTACCCTCCTCCACCTCCAGGCGGATGTCCATGCCATCGACGGGGCGGATCTTGATCGATCCGAAGTCGGCAAAGTCCTCGAGCGACACCGCTTCGGACACATCGAAAGGTCCCGTTTGGGCTCGTGTGGAGGGGGCTGACTTTGTGTTTGAGTAGATGGTCATTTGGCTCCTATTTGGTTCCGGTAGAACCGAATCCGGATTCGCCTCGATGGGTTCCCGGTAACGATTCAACGATTAGGAAGTTAGCTCGTTCGACCTGCTGAATCACTAGCTGCGCTATTCGATCGCCGCGTTTTACCTCGAAAGCCGCACTTGAATCTGTGTTCAGCAGAGTTACTGCTATTTCTCCGCGATATCCCGCATCAACCGTGCCAGGTGAGTTGAGTACCGTGATTCCGTGTTTCGCGGCTAGTCCGGACCGGGGGTGGACCAGCGCTACATACCCAGACGGAAGGGCGATTGAAACCCCAGTCTTGACGGTTCTGCGCTCACCGGCGGGGATGAGGATGTCTTCGGTCGACCTGAGGTCGGCACCTGCGTCACCTGGGTGAGCGTAGAGCGGCACGAAGTCAGGCTCGGCCACTGTTAGAACGGGCAAATCGG
>JBJTNC010000176.1:0-2236 GCA_046073865.1 Micrococcales bacterium
TGACCCGGTCTTCCTGAGCAACTTCAACCGCGTTCTCTCGAACTACGACACGTATCACAACGAGCCGCTGCGCCGCGACGGCTCGGAATGGCTGCGCTCGACCGATCTCGTGGCGTATTTCTGCGCCGAGTTCGGCTTTCACGAAAGCCTGCCCATCTACTCGGGCGGCCTCGGCATCCTGTTTGATGCCCAGCTGAACAAGAACTCTGGCCTCAAGGGCATGACGGGGCTCTCGGACCTTCGTGACATCGAAGCGAAGGCGGCCGGCGGGGATCGTCGGGCTATCGAGGCCATCGAGGTTTACGTGCAGCGGATAAAGCACTACCTCGGCGCCTACATCGCGGAGTTGGGTGGCATCGACGCCGTTGTGTTCACGGCCGGCGTTGGCGAAAACTCGGCTCACATTCGCAGCCTGGTTTGCAGCAACCTAGAGTGGCTGGGGATCGAGTTGGACTCGGCTCTAAACACAGTTCGTAGCAGCGAGATCCGCGACCTAGCAACCAGCGGTTCTAGGGTTCGGATTCTTGTGGTTCCAACCAACGAAGAACTGGAGATAGCGGTTCAGGCCGCTCAACTCTGCTAACCGGCCCGAGTGGGTTAGTTTTAGGTAATGACAAAGTTCCCGCGCGTAGGCGTCTGGTTTGCCGCTGCAACGACAATCTTCTTCACCAGGGCCATTCTGTTCTCCACCTGGCAGTCGCGCGCGCCCGAGGTGCAGGCAATGCTGCACCTCAACACAGCCGAGATGGGCTTGATGTCAATGCTCTACCCAACCGGCGGCCTGGTTGGGCTGCTGTTTGCCAACTCGGTTAACAATCGTTTCGGGTCAAGCCGAGTCACAATCGCCGGTTATTCACTTGCCGCGGCGGCCTTGGCCAGCCTCTCCTTTACAGTGCCGGCAGGGCTAACATTCGCCAGCGCTGCGCTGCTGTTTGTCATCGGTGTTCCCATGGGAGTTGCCGACTTCGTGGGAAATTTTGAGGGCACGGGCGTTGACAGCATGAGCAAGCGAAGCCTGCTGCCGGGAATCCACGCGGTTTTTGGGGTTGGCATGATGGGGGCCGCCGGGTTTGCCAGCCTCCTGCTAAGCCACGGTGTATCGCTCGCGACCAACTACCTCATCATCGCGGTTTTGGTTGCCATTCCATCTATCTGGGCCGGCACCGTTTTCCCAAGACGCAGGCAGGTGCACGAGTCGCAGCAGGCCAAGGCCGAACACAAGCGACTCACGGCCCGGGTTTGGCGCGAGGGCCGCACCTGGATGCTGGCTTCGATTGCGTTCGCATTCGCGATGGCGGAGCTGGGTGCCGGCACCTGGGTGCCAATCTCACTCAGCCAGTCGGGTTTCGACCACACGCAGGCGGCCGCGGCATTCGGCTGGTTCTGGGTGTTCATCACCCTCGGGCGCACCGTCGGCGGCGGCATCGTTGACCGCATCGGCATTCGCGCCACCATCGTTGCCAGCGTGGTCATGTGCACCGCGGGCATCGTCCTGTTCATTTTCAACGGCCAACTTCACCAGCCATACCTGGCGCTGTTCCTATGGGGATTCGGAATGGCTAACGGAATCCCGCTTGCAATCAATGGCGCCAGCGATGCCTCTGCGCTCTCCGCCGCGCGCATCAACATGATCATCACTGTTGCCTACGCCGCCATGCTTAGCGTGGGACCCAGCCTCGGCGCAATCGGTCAGCTGATTGGAATCAACGCAGCTTTCGCCCTGCCCGTGCTTCTGCTGGTGTTTGCCGCATTCGCATCGCGGGTGATTGCGCCGAGGTCGGCTTCGGCCTAGGCGGGGTTAGTGCAGCCGCGGAAAACTCGGTCGCCTGTCCCCGCACATTGCTTCGGCTACCCTCACAACCTGGTGGGAGTAACCGTTCTCGTTGTCGTACCAAACGTAGATGACGCCGGAATTTCCCATGGCCTTGGTTGCAAGACCATCCACCACGCCCGCCCTATTGGATCCTACGAAGTCGCTGGAAACCACTTCTCGAGATTCCACGTAGTCAATCTGGTTTCGAAGCGCTGAACTTAGCGATGCCTCGCGCAGCAGCTGGTTTAGCTCGGCACTCGTTACCGGCCTCGAGAACTGCAGATTGAGAATGGCGAGCGATACATCGGGGGTTGGCACCCGGATGGCGTTTCCCGTCAACTTGCCCTCAAACTGAGGCAGCACCTTGGCCACGGCAGTGGCTGCACCCGTTTCGGCAATCACCATGTTGAGGACCGCGGACCT
>JBJTNC010000177.1:0-6270 GCA_046073865.1 Micrococcales bacterium
CGGTGCCACCCAGCGGAACCTCGGCCACGCGTGGCAGGGTGCTGTTGACGCGCTCGATTGCGTAGCGAATCTGAGCGGCGTAGCCACCGAACTCCTGGCCCAGGGTAACCGGGGTGGCGTCCATCAGGTGGGTGCGGCCGGCCTTAACAACCGACTTCCACAGGGTGGCCTTCTCCTCAAGCGCCTTGGCAAGGTGGTCCAGCGATGGCAGCAGGTCGTTGATTAGGGCCGAGGTCACGGCAACGTGAACCGAGGTTGGGAAGACATCGTTGGAGGACTGCGAAGCGTTGACGTGGTCGTTCGGGTGAACCGG
Organism: Micrococcales bacterium; assembly: GCA_046073865.1. Lineage (GTDB taxonomy): Bacteria > Actinomycetota > Actinomycetes > Actinomycetales > Microbacteriaceae > Rhodoluna. Next base: position 314 of record JBJTNC010000177.1, read on the forward strand.
AGCGCCCAGAACCTCGGTTGCCAGGGTGGCCAGAACTTCGTTCATGTTCATGTTGGAGGAGGTGCCGGAGCCGGTCTGGAAGATGTCAACCGGGAACTCGCCGTCGTGCTTTCCCGCGATGACGGCGTCTGCTGCCTTGGCGATTGCCTCGGCCATCTCTGGCTTCAGAACACCCAGGGCGGCGTTGGCGTGAGCGGCCGACTTCTTGATCTGGGCCAGGGCGGCAATGTGCGCGCGCTCCAACGTGGTTCCAGAGATCGGGAAGTTCTCCACGGCGCGCTGGGTCTGTGCGCGGTAGAGGGCGTTTGCTGGTACTCGAACCTCACCCATGGTGTCGTGTTCAATGCGGTATTCCACGTGCGGAACCTTTCGTTTATTTTTGGCGCTTATTCCACGTCGCCGTGCGCCACGATGGTGTGAATCTCACCCTCAAGCAGCTTGTAGTTTGCGCCTACTACTGCCAATTTACCCGCCTTGATGGCGTCAGAAATCACGCGCGAGCGAGAAACCATCTCCTCGATGGTGTCTTCCACGTGCATCACGGTTATGTCGTCAATCTCGTAAAGGCCCTTGCGGTTTGCGGCCAGCACGGTTGGCTTGATCTTGGCAACCAGCTCGTGAATGAACTTGCCCTGTGCCTTCATCTGGCCCTTGGCGTCATCGATGGTGGCGCGCACGGCACCGCACTCATCGTGGGCCAACACCAGGATGAGCGAGACGCCCAGGACCTCAACCGAGTACTCGAGCGAACCCAGGATGGTTTCCGCAATAACCTGGCCGGCGTTGCGAACCACGAATAGATCACCCAGGCCAACGTCGAAGATGATCTCGGCGGAGAGGCGGCTGTCGGCGCAGCCGAACAGGGTGGCGAATGGCGCTGCTGCTGGCTGAGGGCCTCGCGGCGGTCAATGTCCTGGCGCGGGTGTGCTGGCTTTCCATCGATGAAGCGCTGGTTTCCGCGAATGAGGGCATCCCAGGCCTGCTGCGGGGTCTGCGGGCGGTTTGATTCAGACTGCATTCAAGCCTCCGAGGGGTTGTGGGTTGCTTCGAGGAGATTGCGTTGATTAGACCGCAACTCTAAGGATATAAGACCTTTAGATTCTGGGCCACCCGGATGGCGAACTGGTTAAATTCGGCTGCACTAGCGGTGCCGAAAAGTATGACTTGGTCGGTTCTATTGCCAACGGTGAAGTCGGCTACCAGAGCGTAGTCGCGGCTCTTGGGCGGGTTGCTTGGGCTGGTTGCCTTCCAGATGGTCCAGTTGATGCCCCCAATAACCTTGGAGCCGGTTGGGATATCGCCCTGAAGCTGCAGGGCAATCCAGGTTGGGTTGGTGCCGTAACCCTGGGTGATGCCAAAGTACTGCTGGTTTGGACCCACGAAGCCCACGTACCAAGAGTCAACCCCGTCTGCTGTGCCCGAGGTGAAGCGGTCCGAGTTGCTGTACCAGCCCTTACCAGGCAGCTGCGGCGCCGCAACAGGCTTCTTGATGGTTAGGGCGGTGGACTTGGCATCTGCGCGGTAATCAACCGGTGGAACCAGGTTGGTGGTTGGCCGCGGGGTGATCATGTACATGATTGCCACGATGGCAAGGCAGGCCAGTAGCGAATAGACCAGGTTGTTTACGGTTTGCTTGGCGCGGCGCTGGCGGGCTGCGGCATCACTCATCGGTGGTTGGTTTCTTGCTAGGGGTCTTGGCGGCGATGGCGGCGTCTAGTCGCGACTTGGCTCCGTTTAGCCACTTCTCGCACTGTGCCGCAAGGGCCTCGCCGCGCTCCCAGAGCATCATGGATTCCTCTAGTGTTGCGGTGCCCTGCTCCAGCGAGTTCACAACCTGAATCAGCTGCTCGCGAGCCTGCTCGTAGCTGAGTTCAGCCACGTCTGCGTTTGGGTTTTCCTTGGAAGTTGCCATCACTATCTACCTTAATTCACGTGCGTTGAGGCGCCTAGTTTGCGGTTGCCGAAATCTCGCCCTGGGCAAGGCGCACCCGCAGCGAGGTGCCCGCCGGTGCCTGCGCCGGGCCGGTGATGACCTTGCCGTCTTGGCTTCGAACCACCGAGTAGCCGCGGTCCAAGGTCTTCTGGGGTGAGAGGGCCGTAACCTGTTGCCGCAGGTGCTCGAGGGTGCGGGCCTCCAGGGCCATGAGGTTTCCGAATGCGTTGCGCGCGCGGCCCTTGGCAGTGTCTATCTCCAGCGCCCGCTGCTCTAGGAAGGCGTACGGGTTTGCCAGGATGGGGCGGCTGCGCACCTGTGCCACGAAGTCGAGTCCGCTCTGAATGCGGTTGTGCACCTGAACCGAGGCTCGCTGAAGCAGCTGATTGATCTGCCTGCGTTCCTCAACAACGTCTGGAACCACGCGCTTGGCGGCATCGGTTGGTGTGGACGCGCGGAGGTCTGCCACATCGTCTAGGACGGGGCGATCGTTTTCGTGACCGATTGCGCTGACCAGCGGTTTGCTGGTTGCCGCCGCGGCGCGAACCACTGTTTCATCGGAGAAGCAGAGGAGGTCTAGGAACGAGCCACCACCGCGAGCCACGATGATGACATCAACCTCGGGGTCGGCATCGAGGGTTTGAATTGCGCGCACCAGTTCTGGAGCGGCTTTGTCGCCCTGAACCAGCGAGTGAATCACCCTGAAGCGCACCTCGGGCCAGCGGAGCCTGGCATTTTGGAGCACGTCTTTCTCGGCGTCTGAGTCTTTGCCCGTTACCAGGCCGATGAGGTTTGGCAGGAACGGAAGCGGCTGCTTGGTCTGCGTGAGTCCCTCGGCGGCAAGTTGCGCGCGCAGGCGCTCGATACGCTCCAGGAGTTCGCCCAGGCCAACCTTGCGCATCTCGTAAACCTGCATGGTGAGCTTGCCGTTTTTTGGCCAGAACACGGGCTTCACCAGAGCAACAACGCGGTCTCCGTGCTTGATGCTGGAGTCAATCTTGCCCAGGTTCCAGGCGTGAATCTCCACCGAGGCCTCTTGGGTCAGGTCTCGCAGAGTTGCAAACATGTTGTTGGTGAAAGAGACCTTGGTGATCTCGCCCTCAATCCAGAGGAAACCGAGGCGGTCTATGTAGTCCTTGAGGGTCTGGCTGAGCCTGGAAACTGGCCAGGGTTGCTCCTGAGTGGACGACTTACTGGCGGGCGCTTCCGCGCCCCAGCTGCCGAGGTCGCTCATTGCCAACCTTTCACCGATAATTGGAGAGTGAATCCCACTAAGCCTATCGCCGACCACGGACACTTTGCCGAGTCCGCGGGAGCCCACCAGCCAGCTTCCAGCAACTCAAAGAAGGTGCTGCTAGCCAGTCCGCGCGGCTACTGCGCAGGTGTTGACCGTGCCGTGATCGCGGTTGAAAAGGCGTTGGATCACTACGGCGCACCTATCTATGTGCGCAAGCAGATTGTGCACAACAAGTTTGTGGTTTCTTCGCTTGAAACCCGCGGCGCCATTTTCGTTGACGAGGTTGACGAGGTGCCTGAGGGCGCCATCCTGGTGTTCTCCGCACACGGAGTTTCGCCAGCCGTGGTTGCCGCAGCCGAGGCCCGGAACCTGCAGACCATCGATGCCACCTGCCCACTGGTGACCAAGGTTCACCGCGAGGTTCAGCGCTTCGCCAAGGAAGACTACGACATCATCCTGGTTGGTCACACCGGCCACGAAGAGGTTGAGGGAACCGCGGGTGAGGCGCCGGATCGGGTTCAGATCATCGATGGCCCGGAGCACGCCGGCAAGGCAGTGGTTCGCGACCCGAGCAAGGTGGTGTGGCTCAGCCAGACCACTCTGAGTGTTGACGAGACCATGGAGACCGTGCAGCAGCTGCGCATCAAGGTGCCAACCCTGCAGAACCCACCTTCGGACGACATCTGCTACGCCACCCAGAACCGCCAGGTTGCCATCAAGAAGGTTGGCGCCCAGAGCGACCTAGTGATTGTTGTCGGTTCGGCAAACTCCTCGAACACGGTTCGCCTGGTTGAGGTTGCCCTTCAGGCTGGCGCAAAGGCCGCGCACCGCGTTGACTTTGCGAGCGAAATCAACGACGAGTGGTTTGTTGGCGTTGACACGGTTGGTGTGTCCTCCGGTGCATCGGTGCCTGAGGTCTTGGTAGACGAGGTTCTTGAATACCTTGCCGAGCGCGGCTACGGCGACGTTCGGACCATCACCACCGCCGAGGAAGACGTTCAGTTCTCGCTGCCTAAGGAACTTCGCAAGGATCTGAAGCAGGCGGGCGAGGACGTCTCTAACAAGGCCAAGCGCTAGTCAAACCGCGTGGACTTGACCAACCTGCCGTCACGCGCAAAGGTCTTCCACTCGCCGCTCTGCCGGCCGTGGTCAAACCAGCCGCTGCGCATTAGTGTGCCGTCCGCTCGGTAAAACTCCCAGTAGCCGTGCATCTCGCCGGCCTCATCGTTTTCGCACTTAAAGCGAGGAAGCCCGCTCGGATAGAACGGGCTTCCTGCAGACATCGTGTGTCCCGGTGAATCTTGGGCTAGAGGCTCATGCTTCGGCCAGCCGAGCCGAGCTCGTTCGCTGCCTCAACAACGCGAGCCGACATTCCGGCCTCGCCAATCTTGCCCCAGGCGCGTGGGTCGTAGGCCTTCTTGTTGCCAACTTCGCCGTCAACCTTGAGAACGCCATCGTAGTTGGTGAACATGTGGGCGGCGATTGGGCGGGTGAAGGCGTACTGCAGGTCGGTGTCGATGTTCATCTTGATGACACCGTGGCTTACTGCCAGGGCAATCTCCTCAGGAGTGGAGCCCGAACCACCGTGGAACACGAGGTCGAATGGCTTGTCCTTGCCGTATTTTGCGCCAACAGCGGCCTGGATCTCGCCCAGAAGCTCTGGCTTGAGAACAATGTTTCCTGGCTTGTAAACGCCGTGGACGTTACCGAAGGTGAGTGCAACCATGTAGCGGCCGTTCTCGCCGAGGCCCAGAGCCTCTGCGGTGGCAAGGCCGTCCTCAGGGGTGGTGTACAGGTGCTCGCCGTGACCACCCTCAACGCCGTCTTCCTCGCCGCCAACAACGCCAACCTCAATCTCCAGAACCGCACCGATGCTCTTGGTGAGTGCCAGCATCTCCTTGGCGATGGTCAGGTTCTCAGCCATCGGCACGGCTGAGCCGTCCCACATGTGCGAGTTGAACAGCGGGTCCTGGCCTGCGCGAACGCGGTCCTTCGAAATCTCAATCAGTGGGCGAACGAATGCGTCCAGCTGGTTCTTGGCGCAGTGGTCGGTGTGCAGTGCAACGGTGATGCCGTAGTTCTTTGCAACCTCGCGGGCGAATGCGGCCATCGCTGCGGCACCGGATGCCATGTTCTTGATGGTTGGGCCGGACCAGTAGTCGCCACCGCCGGTGGTCACCTGGATGATGCCGTCGGAACCAGCCTCTGCCAAACCGGCTAGGGCAGCGTTCAGGGTCTGCGAGGACGAGACATTGATCGCAGGGTATGCAAAGCCAAGGTTCTTGGCGCGGTCGAGCATCTCGAGGTACTGATCTGGGGTTGCAACTGGCACAGTGTGCTCCTAAGTGCTTGGAATTTATGAAACCGGTGCGGGGTTCGCGCCTTGGGCACGACTTTGGGCTCCACTCAAGATTTTACCAATAGAGTTAGCGGCAAGAGCAGGAGTAATCATGACCAGCACCCACCTCGGCCAGCCCACGATGGACATTTTTGCCGCCACCGTGGCAGCCGCCGTCGGCAGTTGGCGTTTGGTTGGAGCCGGCAACAAGAATGCAGTCGATGGCGCGGCGGTTGATGCCATGCGAGCTTCACTGCGCGGCGCCGAGTTCGGTGGCATAGTCGTCATCGGCGAGGGTGAAAAAGACGAAGCACCGATGCTCTTCAACGGGGAAATCATCGGTGGCGGGCGCCCAATTGAGTGGGACATTGCGGTTGACCCCATCGACGGCACGGCCCTGGCGGCCGAGGGCGTTCCAGGCGCGGTGAGCGTAATGGCTGCGGCCGAAC
>JBJTNC010000178.1:0-9877 GCA_046073865.1 Micrococcales bacterium
GGCTACCTCACCCAGGTGAGCTACACCCACCGCAACGTGTTCGACCTCCACCCCGAAACCGATGTTTACTGGTGCACCGCCGACGTGGGCTGGATCACTGGCCACAGCTACGTGGTTTCCGGCCCGCTGGCAAACGGCGCCACGCAGGTGATGTACGAGGGAACCCCGGACTCGCCACACGCTGGCCGCTGGTGGGAGATCATCGAGAAGTACGGCGTGAGCATCTTCTACACCGCGCCAACCGCCATCCGTTCGTTCATGAAGCAGGGCCGCGAGATCCCGGACCGCTTCAACCTCAAGACCCTGCGCGTGCTCGGCTCGGTTGGCGAGCCAATCAACCCCGAGGCCTGGATGTGGTACCGCGACGTAATCGGTGGCGGCAAGTGCCCAATCGTTGACACCTGGTGGCAGACCGAGACCGGCGCCATCATGATCAGCCCGCTGCCTGGACTCACCACTCTGAAGCCTGGCTCTGCCCAACTGGCACTGCCTGGAATCAACATGGCGGTGGTCAACGATGACGGCCGCGAGCTGGAGAACGGTCACGGCGGCTACCTGGTCATCACGGAGCCTTGGCCATCGATGCTGCGCGGAATTTGGCAGAACCCGGAGCGCTACAAGGACGGCTACTGGAGCCGCTTCCCCAGCCGCTACTTTGCTGGTGACGGCGCCAAGTTGGACGAGGAAGGAAACCTCTGGGTTCTCGGCCGCGTTGACGACGTGCTCAACGTTTCTGGACACAGGCTCTCCACCGCCGAGATTGAGTCTGCGCTGGTATCGCACGAGTGGGTGGCCGAGGCCGCAGTGGTTGGCGCCACCGATGAGCTAACCGGCCAGTCTCCTGTGGCGTTCGTGATTCTGCGCACAGAAAAGATCGAAGAGGCCGGCGATGATGCCAACATCAACACCGTGCTTCGCAACTGGGTTGCCAAGGAGATTGGCCCAATTGCCAAGCCTCGGCAAATCATGGTTGTGCCAGAGCTTCCAAAGACTCGTTCGGGCAAGATCATGCGCCGCCTGCTGCGCGATGTGGCGGAGCAGCGCGAGGTTGGTGACACCACGACGCTTTCGGACGTTGGAGTGATGAGCCTCATCGCCAACAAGGTGGTTGCAAACGACCGCGACCCGGTGACGAATGTCATCACATGGCAGAACGCGGCCGACAAACCCAAGGGTCCGCTGGCCGCGTTCTTCGCGAAGCTGTTTGGTAAGCGCTAGGCAAACTCGACGATGATCTCGAGCTCGACCGGTGAGTCGAGCGGGAGTACCGGCACGCCAACCGCGCTGCGGGCGTGAGCACCGATTTCGCCAAATACGGCTCCGATGAACTCGCTCGCGCCGTTGACCACGCCTGGCTGGCCGCTGAACTCTGGCACGGAAGAGACGAATCCCACAACCTTCACCACGCGGGTGATGCGATCTAGGTCACCGATTACCGACTTGGTTGCAGCTAGCGCGTTGAGCAGGCACTGGCGAGCCAGGTCCTTTGCCACGGCCGGGTCTACGAGGTCATCGCCCATTCCCACCTTGCCGGTGGCGGGCAACGAACCATTGATGAAAGGCAGCTGGCCGCTGGTGAACACCAGGTTTCCGCTGACAACTGCCGGCACGTATGCGGCCACAGGCTTTGCCAGCTCTGGCAGTGGGTGACCTAGCTCGGCTAGACGTGATTCAATCTTTGACATTATTTATCCTTCGGATCCTTGGGGTCAGTCTATGGAAACTAGGCAACCTGGCGCTTGAAATAGGCCACGAGACCACCCTCGGGTCCGGTCATAATCTGCACCAGCTCCCAGCCCTGGGAACCGAAATTGTTGAGAATCGCTGTGGTGTTGTGAATCATCAGGGGGGTGGTGAGATACTCCCACTTAAGCATTTTTACTCCCTTATTGGGTAACCTTGAATAATGCGTGACAAGCCGAGTCAGTTTGGCAACATCCTCAAATTTATTGGATTAAGTGCCATAGCGGGTATTTTGGGCACTGCCCTGCTCGCTCCAGCAGTGACTCTTACGGGTTTTGGTATCACCACGGGAATCGCTCTCTTCGAGAACATCCCCGACTACATCAAGCCAGTGAACGCCTCCGATGCATCGACCATCTACGGCCTGGATGGCACCACCCCGGTTAAGGTTGCCTCTTTCTACGAGGAAAACCGCATCTCCGTGCCGTTCAACCAGATGTCAACCAACATCGTGAACGCGGTTGTGGCAACCGAGGACCCTCGCTTCTACCAGCACAACGGCGTCGACTGGATTTCGTTGATTCGCGCCACCGCAACCAACGTTGCCAGTGCCGGAAATGGTCCGGGTGGCTCCACCATCACAATGCAGTACGTAAAGAACGCACAGGTTGTTTCCTGCACCCAGGCTGGCGACGCCAAGTGTGCTCAAGACGCAACCGTTGGCGGACTTGCCGGCCTGAACCGAAAGATAACCCAGATCAGGTTGGCGCTCGCCCTCGAAAAGGAAGTCTCCAAGCAGGACATCCTGGCCGGATACCTCAACCTCTCGTTCTTCGGTGGCCAGATCTACGGCATTGAGGCGGCATCAAACTACTACTTCAACGCGCACGCTAAGGACCTAACCATTGAGCAGGCAGCCATGCTGGCCGCCATGCTCCGAGGACCTGCGCTCTACGAGCCCGATATTCCAGCCAACCTGGACCGAGCCATGAATCGTCGCAACTACGTGATCGACAACATGGCCAGCGAGGGTTACATCTCGCAGGCACAGGCCAACAGGGCCAAGGCGCAGCCAATCGTGACTCACATCACAAACCCAAAGGCCGGTTGCGAGGCCGACCAGAGCACCGCGTTCTTCTGCGACAACGTGGTTTGGACCATTCGCAACTCCCCCGAGTTTGGACCCACCCTGCTGGACCGCGAGCGCCTGCTTCGCCGCGGTGGCCTGGACATCTACACCACGATGGACATCAACCTTCAGCAGACGGCCGACGCCGCCATCAAGAAGTACGTTCCACCAACCGACCCGAGCCACATCGGATCGGCGAGCGTATCCGTTCAGGTTGGCACCGGCCGCGTTCTGGCTCTTGCTGAGAACCGAATCTACGACCAGACCCCCTCTGGTCTGCCAGGTCACACCTCGGTGGATTACGCCACCGACAAGGCTTACGGAGGTTCCTCTGGATTCCAGGTTGGAAGTACCTACAAGGTGTTCACCCTCGGCGACTGGCTTGCCACCGGTAAGCACCTTCTGGACAAGGTTGACGGACGCGTTCACAACTATCAGGCCAGTGAGTTCTCGTCGCGCTGCGGTGTGATCACGGGATCTTGGCAGCCGAACAACGACGTAAACAACGAGCCGCTAAACCCAACCGTGGTTCAGGCCACCGCTATCTCGGAGAACACGGCCTTCGCCAACATGGCAAGCCAGCTTGACCTCTGCGATATTCGCGACCTCGCCGCGTCTTTCGGTATCCACCGAGCAGACGGCACCGAGCTGCTGTACTACCCATCGTCGGTTCTGGGTGTAAACGAGATTGCTCCGATCACTGTGGCGGCGGCATTCGCCGGTATCTCCAATAACGGAATGACCTGCACCCCAATCGTGATTGACAAGGTTGTCCAGCGCGCCACCCAGCAGAACCTGCCGGTTCCTCACAGCACCTGCACCCAGTCCGTTACCCCCGATGTAGCACACGGCATGACTTACGCGATGCACGCGGTTATGAGCGGAACAGCTGGCGCCTCGAACACCGGCGATGGCGCGTTCCTCGCAGCCAAGACCGGTACCACCGACTCCGGTGTGCACACCTGGATGAGCGGGTTCTCCTCCACCGTTGCAACCTCCACCTGGGTTGGAAACGTGGTTGGAACCACCCCGCTTCGCGGCATCAAGATTGGTGGCAAGGTGGCAGCAACCCTCCGCCACGATGTCTGGCGCACCATCATGCAGAAGGCCGACAAACTCTACCCACCGGCCAAGACCATGCCTGGTCCTCCGCAGACCATGATCGACTCCCCCGGAATCATCGTTCCAACGGTTTCCGGTCAGGCGCCTGACGCAGCTCAAAGCTCCATCGAGGCAGCTGGTCTAAACGCTCAGATTTCCGTGAAGCAGGTTGCCTCCAACCAGCCGGCCGGGTCTGTTGCCTACACCAAGCCGGCTATCGGTCAGGTTGTTGCAACCGGCACGCTGGTCACCATTTACGTGAGCTCCGGTGGTCTGCTGACGGTTCCAGATGTCTCGGGTAAAACCGTAGCGGACGCAAAGTCCGTGCTACTTCCGTTGTTCAGCGCTGTAACCGAACCGCAGCAGTCAGAGGGTCAGTACTTTGTGCACTCGACCACCGTGCCCAAGGGTAACGTGGTGGCCACTATCCCCGCGGCGGGCTCCAGCGCCCAGAGCAACAGCGCAATCCTGCTGATCATCAGCAGCGGTCCCTAGGCCCTAACCCAATGACCGTGTTGGCTGCAGCCTTCTGGGTCTTGATTGCTCTCGGTCTTGCCGCGGCGGTCTGGGGCATCGGTATTGAGCGCCACCTGCGCGTGGTTCGGGTGGAGGAGCAGCCCCTCTACGTTCTTCCCGTTGACGCCAAACCCATCCGGGTGCTGCATTTCAGCGACATTCACGCGGCTCCCTGGCAGCGCAGAAAACTAGCCTGGATTTATAGACTCGCCGGGCTAGATTTTGACCTAGTGGTTGACACCGGCGACAACGTGGGCCACCCGAAGGCCGTCGGCCCGGTGTTACAGGCGCTGTCGGGAATCGGAGCCAAACCCGGCGTTTTCGTCAACGGTTCAAACGACTATTTTGCACCCCGCTTCAGAAACCCGCTCAGCTATCTCGTGGCTCCATCGGAGCGCATCTCCGAGGTTAAGCTGGACACCGATTCACTGGTTGCGGGCCTCGAAGGCATGGGCTGGCTGAACCTGAATAACAGCGGCGGAGTAATCATTGTGAACGGAACTCGGCTTGGGCTTGTGGGGGTTGATGACGCCCACGAGAACCTAGCGGATCTGAGTTCTATTGCCACCTCTAAGGCGAACCTGCACCCGCACGATGTGCTTCTCGGAGTGAGCCACGCGCCGTACCTGGCCGTGATTGACGCCATGAACGAGGCGGGCGCATCGGTGCTATTTGCAGGTCACACCCACGGTGGTCAGGTTTGCATCCCCGGATTCGGCGCCATCGTTACCAACTGCGACCTGCCGCGCAAGGCGGCCAAGGGCCTGAGCAGCTGGAGCAAGGCGGGAAGCCAGTTGTGGCTGAATGTCTGCGCCGGACTTGGTCACAGCATCTTCGCCCCGGTTCGCTTTGCCTGCCGCCCAGAGGTTCGAATCGTGACCCTGGTTGCGAAGGCCTAGGAGTTTTAGAACTCCTTGGCTACCAGCTCGGCAATCTCGTAGGTGTTGAGAGCCGCACCCTTGCGCAGGTTGTCTCCAACCACAAACAGCTCAATGCTGTTGTTGAAGTCCAGGGCCTGACGGATGCGACCAACGAAGGTTGGGTCCTGGCCGGCAACCATGTTTGGGGTTGGGTACAGGTTGTTCTCTGGGTCGTCAACCACCTTGACGGTTGGCTGCTGGTTCAAAACCTCGCGCACCTCGTCGGCGGTGAGCTCGTTGGCGAAGGTTGCGTGGACGGTGAGCGAGTGCGCAACCTGGACAGGCACGCGTACGCAGGATGCGGCAACCTTCAGGTCTGTGATGCCCAGAATCTTGCGGCTCTCGTCGCGAACCTTCATCTCCTCGGAACTGTGCCCACCGGCCTTCAGCGAACCCGCGAACGGGATCACGTTAAGCGCGATTGGGTAGGCCCAAGGCGAGGTGCTGAGGTCGTTTCCGGCGGCTGCGAGGGCGTTCTTCACGTCGTTGGTTGCGGTTCCCAGCGATGCATCGGTGCCAACAACTGCCAGCTCCTTGGCCAGCTCATCGATGCCAGCTGCACCCGCGCCCGACACGGCCTGGTAGCTGGAGACAACGAGCTCCTTGAGGGTCCACTTGCGGTGCAGGGCACCCATTGCGGCCATCATGGTGAGGGTGGTGCAGTTTGGGTTGGAGATGATTCCAAGCGGGCGGTTCTTAGCCTGCTCTGGGTTCACCTCTGGAACCACCAGCGGAACCTGGTCGTTCATGCGGAAGGCACCCGAGTTGTCAACGGCAACAGCGCCGCGCTCGGCAGCGATTGGAGCCCAAACCTCGGACACTTCGTCTGGCACATCGAACATGGCGATGTCGATGCCGTCGAAGGCCTCTGGCGACAGGGCAACAACCGTTAGGTCCTCGCCGTGAACCCGAATCTTCTTGCCGGCGGAACGTGGGCTGGCAATCAGGCGAATCTCGCCCCAGATGTTCTCGCGGTTGTTGATGATGTCAATCATCACGGTGCCTACTGCACCGGTGGCGCCTACGAGGGCTAGGTTTGGCTTGCGGCTCATTCGAGATTCCTTCCTGGGGGCTTTTGGGTTAGCGGCCGGTACCTGCGTACACGGTTGCCTCGGTCTCGCTGTCGAGACCAAAGGCGGTGTGCACTGCGCGTGCGGCGGCGTCAAGCTGCTTGCTGCTGGTTACAACCGAGATGCGGATCTCCGAGGTGGAGATCATCTCAACGTTGATTCCGGCTTCCGAAAGCGCCTTGAACAGGGTTGCGCTAACACCCGAGTGGGTGCGCATTCCCGCGCCAACAACCGAGAGCTTACCGATGTCGGCGTCCTGCTCCAGTTCGCGGAATCCAATGGTGGACTTCGCTGCATCGATGGCGCCTGCGACGCGACCGAGGTCTGCTAGCGGCAGGGTAAAGGAGATGTCGGCAACGCGGTCGGTTACGTCCGAGCCGGTTGGGTTGTTCTGCACGATCATGTCGATGTTGGCGTCTGCCTCGGCAACTACCTTGAAGAGCTCCGCGGCCTTGCCTGGCTCATCTGGAATACCGATGACGGTGATCTTGGCCTGTCCCTTGTCGGCTGCGACACCGGAAACGATTGGTTCTTCCACCTTTGCTCCTTCGGGCTTAGTTGAATAGACGATTGTGCCTGGATCCGTGCTGAAAGTGGAGCGCACGCGCAGGTCAACGTTGTGACGGCGCGCGTACTCAACGGCGCGGATGTGCAAGATCTTGGCTCCTGCCGCGGCCAGCTCGAGCATCGACTCGATGTCGATTGCATCCAGCTTGTGGGCGGCTGGAATCATGCGAGGGTCAGCGGTGTAAACTCCGTCAACGTCGGAGTAAATCTCGCAGACATCGGCGTTGAGGGCAGCTGCCAGCGCAACGGCTGTGGTGTCCGAACCACCGCGGCCGAGGGTGGTGATGTCCTTGCTGTCCTTGTTGAATCCCTGGAATCCGGCAACAATCGCAATGTCGCCAGCATCGATGGCCTCGCGGATGCGGTCCGGAGTGACCTCGCTGATTCGGGCATCGCCGTGCTTGGATGAGGTCATGATGCCGGCCTGGCTACCGGTGAACGAGCGGCTGCTTGCGCCCATGCCGTTGATGGCGATGGCTAGCAGAGCCATAGAGATGCGCTCACCCGAGGTTAGGAGCATGTCCATTTCGCGAGGAGCGGCGTACGGATCCTGCGAAACCATCTGGGCTAGGTCGATCAGCTCATCGGTGGTGTCGCCCATGGCCGATACCACTACTACAACCTGGTTGCCCGCCTTTTGAGTTTCGATAACTCGACGCGCAACGTGCTTAATCTTGCTGGCATCGCCTACGGACGAGCCACCAAACTTCTGCACGATAAGAGCCAATGCCTGCTCCTTGAAATAGAGGGGGGATTTGCCTGGACCATCCGCAGGCTAGAGCTTAAAGTTTATCCCAAAAAAGAGGGTTGCCTTAGTGCAGTTTTTGAGCGAACTGGCCGACTATTTGATTACTCGGCGGCCTTCAAAGGCACGGCCCAGGGTTACCTCGTCCGCGTACTCGAGGTCACCACCAACCGGTAGTCCGCTGGCTAGCCTGCTCACGGTTATGCCCAAAGGCGAGAGCATTCGCGTGAGGTAGGTGGCGGTTGCCTCGCCCTCCAGGTTTGGATCGGTTGCCAGAATCACCTCTGAGATATCCGGGTTGCCCAGGCGCGCCATCAACTCCTTGATGCGCAGGTTGTCCGGACCCACGCCATCGATGGGGCTGATTGCACCACCGAGCACGTGGTAGAGGCCGCGGAACTCGCGGGTGCGCTCGATTGCCTGGACGTCCTTGGACTCCTCAACCACGCAGATTGTGTTCTGGTTTCGGCGGGCATCGCGGCAGATGTTGCAGCGGGTTTCTTCGGTTACGTTGAAGCAGACTTCGCAGAAGCGAACTCGCTCCTTTACCTCCATCAGCACCTGCGCCAGGCGCCTGGGCTGCTCGGCGTCTGCCTGAAGCAGGTAGAAGGCTATGCGCTGGGCAGACTTGGGGCCAACGCCGGGTAGTCGGCCCAGTTCATCGATGAGCTCCTGAACAACACCCTCGTACATCAGCGACCACCCTTGGTGTCATCCACGGGCTTGGCGCCGAGGATTTCGCGCAGCAGCGGTTCGCCGTAGCTGGCGCCCTTGTGCACCTGACCCATGCCCGCTGCCTTCTCGGGCTTCTTGGCGGACTTGGCATCTTCGGCGGGCTTGGCATCTGCGGCGGGCTTGGCCTCTGCGGCAGTCTCTGTCTCTGTCCCTGCAGCAGCCTCTGGCTCGGCTGCCATTTCTGGCTCGGCGGCCGGAGCCTCCACAGGGGCCACCGCGGGCTGAGCCCTCTTGGCTACCGCCGGCTTCGCGGCCGGGGTCTCCTGCTCTTCGAGATTGAAGGCCGGGCCGGGAGCTGGCATGGCATTGTTTGCGGGGAACGCCGGAGCGCTTGCTGGCGCTGGAGCCGCAGAACCTGCAGCAACGTGCGGCTTAAACTGCGGGGCTACACCGAGCACGGTTTGGATTGCCTGGCGCAGGTTTGCCGGGCCGTTCGGGGCCTTCTTGAAGGTGTCGAGTTCCAGCTGGCTGATGAACTCAAGACCCAGAATTCCGTCCTCATAGCCAACCACACTTATGGTCTGCGCAAGCACCCAGGTTGACCTAGATACCTTGGCCAGCTCCTTGAGAACCTCGGGCCACTCGCGCTTGATGGCGGCCAAATCTAGAATTCCCGGCACCTGGATTGGAGCTGCTGGTGCTGCGGCAGCGACGGACGAGGCTGAGACGGACAAGGCCGCCGGTGACACGGGAGCGGAGGCAGGCACCGCGGGTACGGTCGAGGCAGGAGCGGGCGCAACCCGAGTGGCAGGCGAAGGAGCCGAAACCATCACGGCCAGCGAACTATCGCCGGTGCTCAGACCAATTCGGCGCTCAAGCCTCTCTAGCCTGGCCAGCGAGCCAACCTCTGTCTTGTCCGAGGCCGGAACCAGCACCTTGGCGCACATCAGTTCCAGGTGAAGCTTGGGGCTGGTTGCACCAGACATCTCGTTGAGAGACTCGCTCACGGTGTTGGCGGCGTGGGTGAGTTCCGCCAAACCAAACTGGTAGGCCTGAGTGGTCATCACAGCGAGTTCATCGGCGGCGATTCCGCGAAGCACCGAGCGCGCATTTTCGCCGGTTGAAATAACGATGATGAGGTTGCGCAGGTGTTCGAGGAGGTCTTCGACGAATCTGCGCGGATCCTGACCGGTCTGAATTACGCGGTCAACGGCGGCAAATACCGCCGCGCTGTCGTGGGTGGCGAAGGCGTCCACAACTTCGTTCAGAAGCTCGGCGTGGGTGAAACCCAGGAGCGCCGTGGCCAGTTCGTACTCAACGCGACCGCCTTCGGAACCCGCGATGAGCTGATCCATGAGCGAGAGCGAGTCCCGAACCGAACCACCGCCGGCCCGAACCACGAGTGCAAGCACGCCCGGCGCAACCTCAACGCCCTCGGACTCGCAAACCGACTCCAGGTACTCCAGCATCT
>JBJTNC010000179.1:0-3552 GCA_046073865.1 Micrococcales bacterium
CACTTCGGTTCTATCAACGAGGCAACCAAGGCCGCGCTGCGCGACCTGCTGCTGGATGCCAGCGAGACCGCCATGGCGCAGCTGACCCTTCGTGCCGCGAGCGAGCCCCTCCAGAGCGCGGCAAAACTCTTCGAGGTTGCATCGCAGGCGCTTTCCCAGGTTGACGTCACCGCTACCATCCGTCAGTCGTGCCGCGTGCTGGGCGACAACCCCCGCCAGAGCGCCGCCTACGGCGAGTTCTTCGGCGAGGTTTTCAACGCCATCACCGATGACTTTGGTCAGCTCACCGACTCACTTGCCCCGAGCGTGAGCCCATTCACCCGCCACCTGATGGTGAAGATTCTGCTCACCAGCGTTGAGGTGTGCGCCGAGGAGTGGTCGCGCACCGCCATGCACCTGCCCGCGGACGAGGGCCTGGCGCGCTGGCGCGAGCTCTACGCCACGGCGTTAGCCGATGTGAGTAGTGGCTTCACCGCTTAGCCCCTGCACCACAGCGACCCCCGTTTCACCAGACCCCAGACACACCAGACTTCAAACCAAAAAAGGATTCCAAGATGGCCGAACTGCTCTACCGCCTCGGAAAGTTCTCCGCACGCCGCTCCTGGCTGGTAATCATCACCTGGCTGCTCCTACTGGCGGCCACCGTGACCACCATGACCCTGGCCGGCGGCAAGCTCTCCACCGCCATGAGCATTCCGGGAACCCCGGCGCAGCGCGTCATCGATGACCTGAAGAAGTCTTTCCCGGCAGCCAGCCACGGCACCGCATCGGTGGTTTTCCACGCCGCAAACGGCAAATTCACCGACGCCCAGGTGGCCGCAATCGGCACCGAAATGCGCCAGGTTGCCAAGATCTCCGGCGTCAACTCGGTGCTGAACCCGTTCACCCTCCAGGCCCAGAAGGACCACCAGGTTGCAAACCTGAAGGCGGGAATCCGCAAGGTAACCAACGGCAAGCAGCAGATTGCCAACGCCAAGCAGCAGATCATCGACGGCCAGGCAAAGCTTGACGCCGCCCAGCAGACCGTGACCCTCAACCTGGCCAAGGCCAAGGCGGGTCTGGCTCAGGCTCTTGCGGGCAAGGCACAGGCTGAGGCCGGTCTGGCCCAGGCAACCGCGGGTCAGCAGCAGGCACAGGCCGCATACGACCAGGCCCAGCTGGCTGGTGCACCCGCCGAGCAGCTGGCAGCCATCCAGGCTCAGATCGACCAGGCCGCAGCCGGTGCAGCCCAAGCACGCGCCGGAATCGCCATGGCCACCGCGGGAATAGAGAAGGCCACCGCCGGCATCACTCAGTTGAATGCGGCACAGGCCACCATCGATGACAAGCAGGCGCAGCTCACTGCGGGCAAGATCACTCTGCAGCAGGCCGCAGATAAGCTGCCAACGGCCGAGAAGCAGCTGTTCCAGGGCGAGCGAATCCTCAGCGCCGCAACCAACTTCCGCACCGTTTCAAAGGATGGCTCCACAGCACAGGCCAGCGTCATATTCAGCACGCCATCGGACCAGGTTGAGGTGCCACTAAAGAACCAGATTGTGGCCTACCTGAAGGCGCACACCCCCACCGGCGTTGAGGTGGAGTTCTCCAAGGAACTCACCATGAGCATGGAGGGAATCCTCGGAGTTGGCGAGGTGGTTGGACTCATCGTGGCCGCCATCGTGCTGTTCCTCATGCTGGGAACCCTGGTGGGCGCGGGCCTGCCGGTTCTGGCGGCAATCCTGGGAGTTGGCATCGGTGCCACCATAACCATGAGCCTTGCCTCGGTGATCTCCATGACCTCAACCACCCCAACCCTGGGCGTGATGCTCGGGCTCGCGGTGGGAATTGACTACTCGCTGTTCATTCTCAACCGCCACCGCCGCCAGCTGAAGCTGGGCATGCCGGTGCGCGAGAGCATTGGCTTGGCCAACGGAACCTCCGGCAACGCCGTGTTCTTCGCAGGCCTCACCGTAATCATCGCGCTGGTCGCGCTCAACCTAACTGGCATCGGATTCCTCGGCCAGATGGGTGACTTTGCCGCGCTGAGCATCTTCATCGGTGTACTGATGGCCGTTACCTTCACGCCAGCTGTTATCAGCCGCCTTGGAATGCGCGTGCTTTCGCGCCGCGAGAGGCGAGCCCTCAACGAGCTAGACACCGTGACCGATGCCCTTCCGGTGGTTGACGAGGCCGCCACGGCTCCCGCCAAGGAGAAGGGCTACCTGCCGGCACGTCACCCCTGGCTGTCGATCCTGGGCGCAGTGACCGTGCTGCTGATTGCGGCCATTCCGCTCGGCTCCATGCGTCTGGGTCTTCCGGACGGCTCGTCGGAGCCACTCGACTCCACCCAGTACAAGGCGTACTCGCTGGCAACCAAGGCCTTTGGTGCGGGTTCCAACGGTGTGATCATCGCGGTTGCCTCGCTGGATAAGCCCGCTATCGGCTACGACGCCCTCAAGCTAAAGGCTGACCTGGCAACCGGGCTGGCTGCGGTGAAGAACGTTGACTCCGTGGTTCCGGCCGCCGTTAGCAAGGACAACACCAAGATTCTGTTCCAGGTGGTTCCAAAGACCGGGCCGGCAAGCGCAGCAACCGAGAAACTGGTGAAGCAGATTCGCGCCCTTGATGGCAAGTTCCGCGCCAAATACGGCGCCAAACTGGGTGTAACCGGTCTGGTTGCAAGCAACATCGATGTGAGCGCCAAGCTGGCGGCCGCCCTGCCCATCTACCTGGGAACCGTGCTGATTCTCAGCCTGCTGGTGCTGGTGCTGGTATTCCGATCCATCTTGGTTCCACTAATCGCCTCGGTAGGCTTCCTGCTCTCGTTGGCGGCCACCCTGGGTGCCGTGGTGGCTGTTTACCAGTGGGGTTGGCTGGGATCGGTGTTCGGCGTGCACGACCCATCGCCGGTGCTCTCGTTCCTGCCAACCATGCTCATCGGTATTCTGTTTGGCCTTGCCATGGACTACCAGCTGTTCCTGGTTTCTGGAATGCGTGAGGCATACGTTCACGGCAAGAACGCCAAGGATGCGGTGGTGGCCGGCGCTCGCTCCGGATTCACCGTGGTTCTGGCCGCGGCCAGCATCATGATCTTCGTGTTCGGCGGATTCGCTTTCAGCCACCTGACCCAGGTGCGACCAATCGGTTTGGGCCTGGCGGTAGGTGTGCTGGCAGACGCCTTCCTGGTGCGCATGATTCTGGTGCCCGCCCTCATGGCCCTGCTGGGCAAGAGCGCCTGGTGGATTCCAAAGTGGCTAGACCGCGTGCTGCCAGACGTGGACGTTGAGGGCGCCAAGCTGGAGCGTACGCACCAGGTGCACTAGGTACTGAGTTACAAGGATGGCCTCCAAGTTGGGGGCCATCCTCAATTTGCGAGGCTAGTGGGTCGGCTCATCAGCGAGGCGGGACTTGAACCCCTCCCCACCCCTCGCGGCAAAGCCGCTCGAGTCCGGTGGGGGCCCGCGTTTACCGCTTCCTACCCCCAGCCCGGCAAACTCAAAAAGGAAAAGACCCCCATGAAGGGGGTCTTTTCCTTTTGTGCGCGAGGCGGGACTTGAACCCGCACGTCCTTAC
>JBJTNC010000180.1:0-6036 GCA_046073865.1 Micrococcales bacterium
GAGAAGTTCAAGCCACTCGGTGGCCCAGACGGCGGAAACGGTGGCAACGGCGGCAGCATCTCGCTCCTAGCCGACCCATCGGTGACAACCCTTCTCGACTACCACTTCCAGCCGCACCGCAAGGGCTCTGATGGCGCATCCGGTGCAGGTGACTTCAAGAACGGCGCATCGGGTGAATCCCAGGTGCTGCGCGTTCCAGTTGGAACCGTAGTCAAGAGCGCCAAGGGTGCTGTTCTAACAGACCTTGACGAGCCCGGTCTGGAGTTCGTCATCGCTGAGGGCGGCATCGGTGGCCTCGGAAACGCAGCCCTAGCTTCCAGCAAACGCAAGGCTCCTGGCTTCGCGCTCCTCGGTGTTCCCGGTTGGTCTTGCGACATAATCCTTGAGCTAAAGACAGTTGCAGACGTTGCGCTGGTTGGCTACCCATCTGCGGGCAAATCGTCTCTTATCGCTGCGATGTCGGCGGCACGCCCCAAGATTGCCGACTACCCGTTCACCACCCTCCACCCAAACCTGGGAGTGGTTCAGGGCGGCGATGTTCGCTACACCATCGCGGATGTTCCCGGTCTCATTGAGGGTGCGAGCGAGGGTAAGGGCCTGGGGCTTCAGTTCCTGCGTCACGTTGAGCGCTGCTCGGCCCTGCTGCACGTTCTTGACTGCGGCACGCTCGAGAGCGAGCGAGACCCGCTACGCGACCTAGACGTAATCCTCAATGAGCTTCGTCAGTACGAGGTTCCCGACGGCGGCACCCCGCTGGTGGAGCGCCCACAGCTGGTTGCGCTCAACAAGGTAGACCTCCCCGACGGCCGCGAAATGGCCGAGTTCGTAAAGGCAGACCTTGAGGCCCGGGGCTACCGCGTGTTCCTGGTTTCTGCGGCAACACACGAGGGTCTGCGCGAACTTAACTTTGCCCTCGCGGACCTGGTGAAGCAGGCTCGCAGCGAACTTGAGGCGATCCCGGCCAAGCCTCGCATCACGCTCATGCAGCAGAAGCGCCCCGAGGGCGGCTTCAAGGTCACCAAGTGTCACGAATCCGGTGAGGACTTCTTCCGCATCGTGGGCGTCAAGCCCGAACGCTGGGTTGCCCAGACCAACTTCGGAAACGAAGAGGCAGTGGGTTACCTGGGTGACCGCCTCGCCAAGATGGGCGTGGAGGACGCGCTGTTCAAGGCCGGAGCCAAGGCTGGCGACACCGTTGTGATCGGTGAGGGCGATGGCGTGGTCTTCGACTGGGAGCCAACCATCGCTAGCACCGCCGAGCTCATCTCCGGCCCTCGCGGCTACGATGCCCGTCTCGACACAAACGACCGCCGCACCAACGTGGAGCGCCGCAAGGAATACAAGGAACTCATGGACGCCAAGACCCGTATGCGTGCGGAGATGGAGGCCGAGGGCAAGGCTGGCCTGTTCCAGGACGACGACCTAGACCAGTAAGGAAGCAAGTGAACCTCAACGAACGCGCGCAGATCGCCACCGCAAAGCGAGTGGTTGTCAAGGTTGGTTCGTCTTCCATCTCGGGAGCCAATGAGGCAAACATCGACCACCTCATCGCCGCACTCGCAAAGAGTCGCGCCAGGGGAGTGGAGCTGATTCTGGTTTCTTCGGGCGCAATCGCCACCGGCATGCCGCTGCTGAATCTTGCAACCAAGCCAACCGACCTGCCAACCTCTCAGGCCCTGGCAGCGGTTGGGCAGTCGCGCCTCATCGCCAAGTACCAGTCGAGCCTGGAGCGGTTCGACTGGATTGCTGGCCAGGTTTTGCTCACCAGCGAGGACCTGGACGGCGCCGAGACCAGAATCAATGCCAAACACGCCATAAACAGACTTGTCGAGCTAGACGTTCTTCCCATCGTCAACGAAAACGACACTGTGGCTACCGCCGAAATCCGCTTTGGAGACAACGACAGATTGGCCGCTCTCGTAGCGGAATTGGTCGATGCCGACGCGCTGGTCCTGCTCAGCGACGTTGACGCGCTCTACACGGCGCCGCCTTCCACCGATGGCGCGGAGCGCATCCTCGAGGTTGCGTTTGGTCAGGATCTGTCTTCAGTGAAAACGGGCGACACCTCAACAGGCGTTGGCACCGGAGGGGCCGTGACAAAGGTGGCTGCCGCGGCACACGCAACCGCGGCCGGCGTAGACGTGATCCTCACGAGCATCGGCAATGTTGATGCTGCACTATCCGGTCAATCGGTTGGAACCTGGTTCCAGGCCAAAAAGTAGGATTGAGTTATGGCTACTGCACAGGAACGAATCCAGAGGGCAAAGGTTGCCGCGCCGTCCATCGGGTTGGCCAGCACGCATCTTAAGAACGATGTTCTGCGCAAGATTGCCCAGCTTCTTCCCGAGCGTCAGGCCGAAATTCTGGCTGGAAACGCACTAGACATGGCGCGTGCGGCGGAAGACGGCATGAGCGTAGGTCTTCAGGACCGTCTCCGCCTCGATGGAAAACGCATCCAGGGGCTGGCAGATGCCGTGCTCGAGGTTGTTGAACTACCGGATCCGGTCGGTGTTGTGCTCAGGGGAAGCACGCTCCCAAACGGTTTGAACCTGCAGCAGGTGCGCGTTCCGTTCGGTGTCATCGGGGCAATCTACGAGGCTCGTCCAAACGTGACCATCGACATCGCAACGCTTGCCATTAAGAGCGGTAACGCGGTGGTTCTGCGCGGCGGAACCGCGGCAGAGAACAGCAACCGCGCTCTGGTCAAGGTGCTGCAAGACGCAATGCAGGCCTGCGGGGTAAATCCAGACGCCGTTCAGAGCGTTGACGACTTTGGCCGACCAGGTGCACAGGCCATGATGCAGGCAACCGGGCTCATCGATGTTTTGATTCCTCGAGGCGGCCACAGTCTCATTCAGACCGTTCTTAACGAGTCGAAGGTTCCTGTTATCGAGACCGGTGAGGGAGTGGTGCACGTCTTCATCGATGCCTCGGCCCCAACCGAGTGGGCCGTTGAGATCATGCTGAACTCCAAGATTCAGAAGATTGGTGCCTGCAACGCTGTAGAGACCATGCTGGTGCACCAGGATGCCTACGACCGAGTTATGCCGGCCGTCATCTCCGCGCTCCAAAAGGAATCCGTGCTTATCCACGGTGACGAGCGCACCGCGGGTGCCTTCCAGGGAGTCGTCCCGGCAACCGAGGCAGACTGGGCCGCGGAGTATCTGGCCATGGAACTTGCCGTGAAAACAGTGGCTTCGCTCGATGAGGCCCTTGCGCACATCGCGCGGTACTCAACCAAGCACACCGAGGTCATCGTTACCGAGAATTACTCGAATGCCGAGCGCTTCGTTGCCGAGGTTGACGCGGCGGCGGTCATCGTCAACGCGTCATCGCGCTTCACAGACGGCGGGGAATTTGGGTTTGGTGCCGAGGTTGGAATCAGCACGCAGAAACTGCACGCCCGTGGACCGATGGGCCTTCCCGAGTTGACGTCGACCAAGTGGATTGTGCGCGGTTCCGGCCACGTACGAAGCTAGGCCTTCGCTAGAGTAGATTTGAAGCAATAAGGAGCATCATGCTGAACACCCTCATCCTCGCCGGCGAAGACGCAGCTGGCAGCACCGGTCTTGGATTCCCAACCGTAGTAGTTGGCATCATCGCAATGTCTATCTTTATTCTTCTGGGTGTTATCACCTGGTCTTACCGCGACGTAGCCAACCGCCACAGCCACAAATCCGGCAGCAACTCGCACCACTAAGGGAGCGGATTGACCGCCAGCCCCGCATCCTCGCTGCCGCGCAGCATCGGTGTTTTTGGCGGCTCATTCGATCCCATCCACAACGGTCACCTAGCAGCGGCCAAGAGCGTTCTCGACGCACTCGATCTGGATGAAATCGTTTTTGTTCCCGCTGGCAATCAGTGGCAAAAACAGAACCAGACCTCCGCAGCTCATCGGCTTGCAATGGTTCGTCTCGCTATTGCCCACGAACCAGCCTTCTCCGTGTCCGAGGTGGATACGGAGAGAACCGGACCAACCTACACGTTCGACACCCTCACCGATCTCAAGGCTCTGCATCCGCGGGACAAACTTTTCTTCATCCTGGGAACGGATGCGGCATCCGGGCTTGCCTCCTGGAGAAATGCGTCCGAGATGCTTGACCTGGCCCAGTTTGTGGTGATTTCCAGACCTGGATCAGCGTTGGAGCTTCCGGAGTTCGCTCAGGGGCGGGTCTGGACTTTGGACATTCCAGCGCTCGACATCTCGAGCACAGACTTTAGGCGTGAGGCAACCGCCAACCGCGATGTGACGGGGCATGTACCCGCGTCCGTGCTACGGTACATCGAGGAAAACAATCTCTACGGGATTTCGAAATGACAGATCAGCCACTAACCAGAAGGCAGCTGCGCGAGCAGGCGGCGGCTGGGCTTGTAGCGCCTGTTTCAGAGCCGGACGCTATCTCCAGCGTACCTGCCGCGACGGAGAACGTCGAGTCTCAGAGCATTGAGGAGCAACTTGGCTTCGCCAAGGCGTTTACCGATGCGGGTGTTGAACCCGCTCCAGAGTCGGAAACCGTGCAACCAGAGGCCGACTTTGTGCCTGAAGTTGAGACCAACGTCAATCTCGAAGCCGACTTAAAGTTTGAGGCTGAGCCTGACCTAGAGTTTGAGGCCGAGGCCGACGTGAAACTTGAACTCCAGCCAGAGTTCGCGGTTGACGAGGCTGAAGCCAGGCCCTCGCAGCCTACTCACCCTATGAGTCGCAGAGCGGCTCGGGAACAGGGCTACCCCGGTGACCAGAGTTCCACGGCAGATGACATCTTCGGAAAGCCAATCGAGTTTGACGACTCTCAGGAGATTGAAGATATCCAACTGCTGGCAACCGGTCCCATAAAGCTTCTTGAACCAACGGCTATAGTCGTTGACGCGGTGCCGGACATCACAAACATGTCGATGATCTTGCCCGAATCCGGTCTGGTTATTCAGACCGGTGCCATAGACCTACCCTGGCTAAACACGGAATCTAGCGAGATTCAGGTTGTCACGGAGGCCGCTGCCGCTGCGGATGCCGCTAACAAGCGCGAAGAAACGGCAACAGGCATCCACCCCATCCCAGCCAGGGTTCACGAGCGCACTCGCCGCAAGGCATCTGTGTTCCCAAACAAACTGCGCAGAGGCTGGGGAGTGGTTTACCTAACTGCCCTCTCCGCTTTTCTGCTCGGCGCACTTTTTTGCGCCTTCCTGGCCGCTTTTCTGCTCGGCCTGATAAAGCTTTAAACCAAAGGAATCATGACTGCATCAGCCCGCTCCATCGAAATCGCCCAAATCGCCGCCAACGCAGCGAATGACAAGCTAGGCGAGGACATCGTCGCCCTAGACGTGACCGGGATCTTCCCGCTTGCAGACATCTTCGTGTTCGTTTCCTCGAGGAATGAGCGACAGACGCCTGCCATCGCTGACGAGGTTGCAGACCAACTGCTGCTCTCAGGCGTGAAATTGCTTCGTCAGGAGGGCAAGGCGGGAGGCCGCTGGATTCTCATGGATTTCGGCGACATCATTGTTCACGTGATGCACGAGGAAGAGCGTCTGTACTACGGCATCGAACGCCTCTGGAAGGACGCGGTTCCACTCCAGCTTGAACTGAGTTAGGCAAATGGGCAAACGCCTCGGCATTTTGTTGTAAACTAATCAAGTTGTCTGAGGCAACGACGGGCCCGTGGCGCAGCTGGTAGCGCACCTGCATGGCATGCAGGGGGTCAGGGGTTCAAATCCCCTCGGGTCCACAAAGTAAATCCTCGCTTCGGCGGGGATTTCTTGTTTAAAGGTCTACCTGAATTCGCTTTATTCGGGAGGTAAACCCGGATTCAATCGTGATTCGAGATTTCGAGACGGCGTAGTGTTTGGCGAGAATTTCAATTAAGCCCTCGTTGGCGGCGCCATCCACGGCTCTTTGTTGCAAGAAAACGGTGAGGCTTTCATCTTCGCCGGTCTCGACGAGGGGTCCTTTCTTAGAACCTGGCTTGACTCTTACCGTTATTCGCACCGGTCAATCTTCTCTCGACTTAGACTGAACTCATGAGCAAGACATACCGTGGC
>JBJTNC010000181.1:0-7726 GCA_046073865.1 Micrococcales bacterium
CCAACCTTCCAGCGGGGTACCCCCGCGGTGAAGCTGGCAAGGGGGAGGGCTGGGTCACGGCCGAGTACTCGATGCTGCCAAGGGCGACCCACGATCGCTCGGACCGCGAGTCGGTCAAGGGCAAGATTGGTGGCCGCACCCACGAGATCTCGCGCCTGATTGGTCGCAGCCTGCGCGCCGTGGTTGACGTGAAGGCGCTCGGTGAAAACACCATCGTAATCGACTGCGACGTGCTACAGGCCGATGGCGGCACCAGGACCGCCGCAATCACTGGAGCATACGTTGCGCTGGTTGACGCAATCAACTGGGGCAAGGCCAAGGGCCACATCAAGGCGAACGCCAAGGTTCTCACCGGTTCAGTTTCGGCAATCTCCGTTGGCATCATCGCCGGCACCCCGATGCTGGACCTCGCATACACCGAGGACGTGCGCGCCGAGACCGACATGAACGTGGTTGTCACCGGCGACGGCCGCTTCATCGAGGTTCAGGGAACCGCAGAGGGCGCGCCTTTTGACCGAGACGAACTCAACCAGCTTCTGGATCTGGCGCTCGAGGGAAACGCTTCGCTCGCTGCGATTCAGGCAAACGCGCTGGCAACACCGCTGGAAGCCCGCTAGTCATGCAGCTGGTCCTCGCCACACATAACGCGCACAAGGTGCAGGAGGTTCAGGCAATTCTTGCCCAGCGCCTGCCGGGCATCGAGGTCCTCGGCTACGACGGACCGGAGCCCGTTGAAGACGGCACTTCTTTTCTGGAGAACGCGCTAATCAAGGCTCGCGCGGCGTTCGCACAAACGGGTTTGCCTGCCATCGCGGATGACTCCGGGATCGCGGTTGAGATTTTGGGTGGGTCCCCGGGAATATTCAGCGCCAGGTGGTCCGGTACCCGAGACTCCGTGGTGAACCGCAGGCTGCTGCTGGAACAGTTGGCTGATGTGAAGCCAGAGCACCGCGCGGCCTCATTCGTCTGCACCATCGCCATGGTTACCGAGGACGGCGAGCTAAGCTTCACGGGAATCTGGCCGGGTCGTGTTGGTACCGAGGAGCGCGGCGAACATGGTTTTGGCTATGACCCCATTTTCGTGCCAGATGGCTTTGAGGTTTCGGCTGCAGAACTGGAGCCCCAGGTGAAGAATGCCCTCAGCCACAGGTCGCTGGCTCTCGACCAGCTCGCCTCGTACCTCGAGGCGGTCGCCGGCAACTAACCGCGGCGAACCTAGTCGTTAGCCTTGCGCTCGGCCTCTTCGGCCATTAGCTCCTTGCGGGCGCGCCATGCCTCGATCCAGATTGGAATCGTGGACAGCACCACGAAGCCAACTGTGAAAAGGTCGATGTGGTCGGCAACCAGCTTGTACGAGCCCAACCAGGCGCCCAGCAGAGTGATGCCTGTGCCCCAGCCAACCACGCCGATCACGTTGTAGCGGACAAACTTGCGGTAGTCCATCTCGCCGATTCCCGCGGCCACCGGAACGAAGGTGCGCATCACTGGTACAAAGTGGGCCAGGATGACGGCGCGCGATCCATAGCGCTCGAAGAAGTTGTGGGTCTTTTCAACATTCTTGTGGTTGAACAGGCGAGAGTTGGGGCGGTTGAAAAGCGCGGCACCAGAGCGGCGACCAATCCAGTAGCCCGTCTGGTCGCCCAGGAATGCAACCACCGACACCATTAGGCACATCAGCCAGATTGGAATGGTTGCTCCGCCAACCTTGAGGTCGCCGTGGGCAACCGCCAGACCCGTCACGAAAAGCAGCGAGTCACCCGGAAGGAAGAATCCGATCAGCAGACCGGTCTCGGTGAACACCATTGCCAGGATGACGAAGAGCGCCAGTCCGTTCAGGCTGGTGATGATGTGGTGCGGATCTAACCAAGTGATTCCAAACATGCGCCCCCAGCAGGAATCGAACCTGCGCACCCGCCTCCGGAGAGCGGCGCTCTATCCCCTGAGCTATGGGGGCTTAGGGTTCTAGTCAAGTTTAGCCACGGGTGGTGGCGCTTATCATTGTTCTTCAGTTGTTAGAAAGGTGGCGTGATGCTGGAACTGGCAGATAAGTGGATCTGGGACTCCTGGTACGTCTTCGATGGCCAGCAGCACCATGCGTTCTACCTGCACGCCAGCAAGTCTCTCGGCAACCCGGATCGCCGCCACCGCCACCCCATCATCGGGCACGCGGTTAGCGACGATCTCACCAACTGGACCGTGGTTCGAGACGCCCTTATTGTCTCCGATGAACCCGAGGCCTTCGATTCCTGGACCACCTGGACAGGCTCCGTGGTTCGCGATGACGCCGGGCTCTGGTGGATGTTTTACACCGGCACCTCTCGTTCCGACGGGGGAGACGTGCAGACCGTTGGCGCGGCCACTTCCAAGGACCTTTTGGTGTGGGAGAAGGTTTCCAGCCAGCCTCTGGTGAGCGCCGACCCAACCTGGTACGAGAAGCTCAACCAGCCCGAGTGGCATGACGAGGCGTGGCGCGACCCCTGGGTGTTCCGTTTCCCGAAGGGCGTAACCACGGGCGCCGCCGCAGTAGGCGTGCCCGAGGGGTCGGACGCCAGTGAGGTTTGGCACATGCTAGTGACCGCACGAGCCAAGGAGGGTGCCCCGGTGCGCGAGCTGGGAGTGATGGGACACGCAACCTCCACTAACCTGCGGGATTGGACGGTGCAACCGCCGCTTTCGAAGCCAAACCAGGGCTTCGGTCAGCTGGAGGTTTACCAGTTCGAGGTTGTCGATGGTGTACCCGTTGTTTTCTTCTGCTGCGGGTGGAGAGAGCTTGGCCCTGAGCGCCTGGCCGCGTTCGGAAAGCGCGACGCCACCTACAGCATGGCCGTGAATCCAGACCTAAGCGATCTCGATTTCAGTAAGGCCGTGGCCTTTGAAAACAGGCTCGTTTACGCCGGACGCCTAGTCCAGGGCAAAACCGGAGAGTGGTTCGTGATTGGATTCGACAATTTCGACGCAGCGGGAGAGTTTGTTGGAAGGCTCTGCGATCCAATTCCCGTTACCGCAGTTGCCGGCCGTGGCATTGTGGCCAAGGCGGACCTCTAGCGACGAGGTTTTCTGAAAACGCAAGCGTTTACAGGCGGTTTTCAGAAAGCGTTTACATTTTGGCTGCGAGCCAGATAACTCATAGTTTGCTGGCAACTCCGTTGATTTCTCGCGGATTTTCGCACGTCGAAACCCTTCAACCCGCAAGCGGTTACAAAGATTTGATAACGCTTACATAAAATCGCTGACAATTGGTTTTGAACGGTCGTAAGGTATTTGCTAGACACCACTCGGGTTTGGTTTGGTGTTTTAGGAAAGGAAAAGACATATGAACAAGGCACTTCGCCTTAGTGCAGTAGCTGCTTCTGTAGCAGCGCTTGCTGCAGGTTCGCTTACTGTCGGCGTTGCAGCTCACGCTGCTACCTGCGGTAGCACCACCGAAATCACCATGCTCGGCACCATTAAGCCTGAGATCCAGGACCAGTTCCTTGCTGCTGTAGACGACTACAACGCAAGCCAGAGCTGCTACCACCTGACCTCTATCCCAGGTGACCGCAGCCTGACCTTCCTGCAGAACGTTACTCCGATGTACGCAGCGCACAACGCTCCGACCATCATGTACACCCTGCAGGAGATCCCAAACATGGCCGACAAGGTTATGAACTGGGACAACCAGCCTCTGGCAAAGCTCGTTCCAGCTAACCTCAAGACTGCTGCAACCATCGGTGGCCACCTCAAGGGTGTTCCTTCGACCGTTGAGGCATTCGGTCTGCTTTACAACAAGACCGTTCTTGACGCTGCTGGCGTAAAGGTTGCAGACATCAACACCCGCGCAAAGCTGGAGGCAGCATTCAAGGCTGTCAACGCTTACTACGCAGGTAAGAGCGGCAAGGTTCCTGCCGGTCGCGGTGCTGTTCGCTTCTCGTCGATCTGGTGGTCGCTCGGTGCGCACTTCACCAACATCTACTTCGCTAACGCAGCTGCTACCCACGAGGGTCGCCTGAAGGTACTCGACGCACTGGCTAACGGCAAGAAGAACCTCGCCGCTGACCCAGTGTTCAAGAACTACCTCGCAACCTTCAACCTGCTGAACAAGTACAACCAGCACAAGCCAAACACTCAGGACACCGAGTACTCGCTGGCTGCTGCTGACCTGTCTTCCGGCAAGACCGCATTCTGGTTCATGGGTAACTGGGCAGAGCCAACTCTGCTCACCAACTCGCCAGAGTCGAAGTTCGGTGTAATGCCACTGCCAATCAGCAACAACCCTAAGGACGCTTCGAACAAGTCGATCTCGGTCGGTGTTCCTGGATACTTCATGGTTGACACCGTTGACAACAGCGCACAGCAGCAGGCTGGTGCAGTTGACTTCCTGACTTGGCTCTACACCTCGTCGAAGGGTCAGCACCACGTAGTTGACAGCGTTACCAAGGGCGGCATGGGATTCATCCCTGTCTACAAGGGCACCACTGTCAAGCCATCGACCTACATGTCGACCGTTATCGCTAAGTTCGTTGGTGCAAACAACACCCTCGAGTGGATCAACACCTTCTACCCAGCAGGCGGCCAGGACCAGTACGGTGCCTCGGGCCAGAAGCTGATGGCACACCAGATCTCTGGTAGCGCCTACGCCAAGGAGCTGCAGAACGCCTGGAAGGGTGTTCCAAAGACCTGGCGCGGTGAGTCGGCCAACCCATAACAAACCGGTTCAGGGTAACCTGAACTAACAACAGCGGTGTTGCCCTGGCGCGGATTCGTCCGCGCCAGGGTGACACCAATGTCATTCTGTTTCAGTTTTCTGCAGTAAGGGAGTGCGCCCATGTTCTCACCCACAAAAATAAAAAAGTTCTTCTTATTCGCGGCGCTCCCGCTCGCAATCTTTCTCGTAGTTCTGGTCTATCCGTTTAGCCAGGGTCTGTACCAGACCTTCACCAACTGGGACGGCTTCTCTGCCACCAAGTTCGTAGGCTTTGCCAACTACATCAAGGCTTTCCAGGACCCAATGTTTTGGTCCACTCTCAAATTCACCGGCGCATTTGTTACCGTTTCGCTGGTCGCCGTGAACGTGGTTGCTTTCGGTCTGGCGCTCATCGTTACCGCCAAGCTCCGCGCAGCCAACCTGTTCCGCACATTCTTCTTCATCCCAAACCTCATCGGTGGAGTTATCCTCGGTGTGATCTGGCAGTTCATCTTCAACAGCGCGCTCGTGACCATCGGCCAGAACGCCAACATCCCGTTCCTGCAGGACTCCTGGCTGAACACCACCGGCGGTGCCTTCTGGGCACTCATCATCGTTACCGTCTGGCAATCGTCCGGCTACATGATGATCATCTACGTGACTGGTCTGATTAGCATTGAGCAGGACGTTCTCGAGGCAGCTCGCATCGATGGTGCATCGGCATTCCGCACCCTGTGGGCAATCAAGATGCCGCTGATGGCTCAGTCCTTCACCATCGCGCTCTTCCTAACCCTGCGCAACGGCTTCATGGCCTACGACGTCAACGTTGCGCTTACCCGCGGTGGCCCCTACCGCACCACCGAGTTGATCTCGATGCACATCTTCCAGGATGCATTCGCCTACGGCCACTTTGGACCGGGTCAGGCGAAGGCAGTTGTTATGTTCATTTTGGTTGCGGTAGCCGCCCTGGTTCAGGTTGCCGTCAGCAAGCGCATGGAGGTCCAGCGATGAGGTTTACTCGCGGATTGGGAAAAACCCTAGTCTTTACTCTCGGGGCGGTTCTGTCCCTGGCATACGTCATGCCGTTCTTCCTGGTTATCGTCAACTCGGTGAAGCCAAACCTGGAGATCATCACCGATCCCCTGGCCATGCCAATCCAGTTCAGCTGGGATAACTTCAACCAGGCCCTGAAGAAGATGAACTACTTCACCGCTCTCACCAACAGCTTCATCGTTACCATCTGTGCTGTTTCGCTGCTGGTTGTGTTCTCGTCGATGCTGGCATACTTCCTGGCCCGCAACCACAACAAGTTCACCAAGACCACGTTCTTGATTCTTGTTGCCTCGATGATTGTTCCGTTCCAGGCCCTGATGATCCCGTTCATGTCGATCTTCGCTGGCTTTGTGAAGGACCACAACATCCAGATGCTGATCTTCTTCTACCAGGGCTTCGGCATCGCGCTCTCCACCTTCCTCTACCACGGCTTCATCTCCAACATCCCAACCGAGTTGGACGAGGCGGCGGCTATCGATGGTGCCAGCGACTTCACCATCTTCTGGCGCATCATCTTCCCGATGCTGCGTCCGGTGACGGCAACCGTGACCATCATCAACGCGCTGTGGATCTGGAACGACTTCCTACTCCCTCGCCTGGTGCTGACTCGCGACACCCAGACCCTGCCGCTGTCCACCTACCTGTTCTACGGTCAGTACGAGACCCAGTACGGTCAGGCGATGGCCGGTCTGCTACTTGCAGTTGGTCCAATCATCGTGCTCTACATCTTCCTGCAGCGTCAGTTCATCTCGGGAATCTCCTCGGGTGCAGTGAAATAAGCAGCCTTCTACGCGTGTTAAGGCACCGATTGAAGGAAACACCTAGGTCATACCTTTCCTAGGAAGAAGCGGCGGCCACCTTCGGGTGACCGCCGTTTCGGCTTTTCCGCTGGGTCAGGCGCCACGGCCATTCGGTATGCTTAAAACACGTCATTTCGGGCGTGGTTTGGCGCACTTGTCCCAGTTTCCCCCGATTCGGCTAAGCCACCTCACCGGTTAGGAAAACCTTGACTCCAGCTGACCTCTCTGCAGCCATTGTGCGTATCCTCGAGGGCCTTCAGGCCTCCGGGTCGCTCGGTGCCGGCCAGTTGCCCTCCGAGGTTGTGGTTGAGCGTCCAAAGAATCGCGAACACGGCGACTGGGCAACCAACGTTGCGCTCCAGCTGGCCAAGGCATTCGGAACCAACCCGCGCGCTCTCGCAGAGTTGGTTGCGGCGGAGCTCAGGGCATCGCAGGGTGTTGCCGGAGTTGAAATCGCAGGCCCTGGCTTTCTAAATATCACGCTCGATGCGGGTGCGGCCGGCGAGCTTGCACGCACCATCCTGGAGGCAGGCGATGCCTTTGGCACGGGAACAGACCTCGCCGGCCAGAACATCAACCTCGAGTTCGTTTCGGCAAACCCAACCGGGCCAATCCACATGGGTGGAACCCGTTGGGCCGCGCTCGGCGACTCGCTGGCTCGCGTGATGATTGCGCAGGGCGCCAAGGTCACCCGCGAGTACTACTTCAACGACCACGGAGCTCAGATCGATCGCTTCGCCCGCAGCCTGCTGGCCCGCGCTCGCGGCCTCGATGCCCCGGAGGACGGCTACGGCGGCGCCTACATCCAGGAGATTGCCGACCGGGTTCTGGCCGGCACTGCTGAAGACCTGCTGGCGCTGCCTGAAGATGAGGCGCAGGAGAAGTTCCGCGAGTACGGCGTTGAGCTGATGTTTGGCGAAATCCAGCAAAGCCTGCACGACTTCGGCGTTGACTTCGATGTTTATTTCCACGAGAACTCGCTCTACGAGTCCGGTGCGGTGGAGAAGTCAATCACTCGCCTGCGCGAACTAGGTCACATCTTCGAGCAGGACGGCGCTGTCTGGCTGCGCTCCAGCGACTTAGGTGACGACCGCGATCGCGTAGTTATCAAGAGTGATGGCGACGCCGCCTACATCGCCGGCGACATTGCCTACTACCTAGACAAGCGCAGCCGCGGCTTCGACCGTTGCATCTACATGCTTGGCGCCGA
>JBJTNC010000182.1:0-16537 GCA_046073865.1 Micrococcales bacterium
CCGCAAGGCGTGTGGGTTCAAGTCCCACCTTCCGCACCAAAGAAAACCCGACCGTTTGGTCGGGTTTTTGCCTTGCGGGAGTGGGGACGCAGAACCCTTGGGTGGGCCCACAGCGGACTCGAACGGCGCGCAGCGTCGTGAGGGCTGGGGACAAGTCCCACCTTCCGCACAAAAGAAAACCCGACCGTTTGGTCGGGTTTTTGCTTTGCGCAAATCGAACCCTAAGCGCTTACATTTCATTCTTTACAGAACCGTTATCCAAAAAGTCGCATTTTGGTTTTGCTCTATATGTTTGGTGGGGCAACATAATCATTAGAACTCGAAGACGAGTTCGGTCTTGCATCACTCGGGGACCATAAATCATTGAGAGGAAACAAATGAGAAAGTCTTCCTTGGTAGCGGCCGTTGCAGTTGCATCACTTGCAGTTGTGGCCCTTTCAGGTTGCTCTTCCACCACCGCCAAGAGCACGCGTGCCTGCGTGATCTTGCCAGACGCCGACAGCGGAACCCGCTGGGAGCCAGGTGACCGTCCAGCCCTTCAGGCAGCCCTCACCAAGGCTGGCTACGAGGCCGACATCCAGAACGCACAGTCCGACACCAGCAAGTACGCCACCATCGGTGACCAGCAGCTCTCCAAGGGCTGCGGCGTTATGCTGCTCGTTGACTACCAGGGTGCTGGTGTAGGCGTTGCCAAGAAGGCAAAGGCTCAGGGCGTTCCTGTAATCGCTTACGACCGCCCAATCGCAGGCGCTGACTACTACGTTTCGTTCGACAACACCGTTGTTGGCGAGATGGAGGGCCAGATGATCCTCGACGGCCTCAAGGCTAAGAACATCGACCCAACCAAGGCAAGCGTCATCTGGTCTTCGGGTGACCCAGCCGACGGTAACGCTGCAATGTTCCTCGCTGGCTCGAAGTCGGTCCTGGACGCAGCTGGCGTCAAGGCAGCCTTCACCATGGCCGGAACCTGGGACGGCGCAAAGGCCGGTACCGAGTTCGAGCAGGCCTTCACCGCTGTAAAGGGTAAGGTCGACGCTGTTCTGGCTCCAAACGACAACAACGCTGCATCGATCATCGCCATCCTGGACAAGAACGGTCTGACCGTTCCAGTTTCGGGTCAGGACGCATCGGTTGCTGGTCTGCAGAACGTTCTGCTGGGCAAGCAGACCGGTACCGTCTACAAGCCATTCAAGGTTGAGGCTGCTGCAGCTTCTGACCTGGCAATCTCCCTGCTGAAGGGCGACAAGCCAAAGGCTTCGAAGACCCTGGCTGACGGCACCCCATTCATCGCTCTGACCCCAATCTCGGTTGGTCCAGACAAGGTGAAGGATGTTGTTGCTGCTGGCGACGCTAAGGCATCGGACATCTGCACCGCTGCAGTAGCTGCTGCCTGTGCAAAGTACGGCGTCAAGTAATACCAACTAAGTAGCGCGAGCCCCGCATCGGCCGAAAGGTCGATGCGGGGCTCTCCAAATAGAAAGCAAGAAAAGTGACTGTTCCTGTCATCGAACTAAAGAACATTACAAAGAGCTTTGGTCCCGTCGATGTCCTCAAGGGAATCGATTTCAAGGCCTACGCAGGCAAAGTCACCGCTCTGGTTGGAGACAACGGAGCAGGTAAGTCAACACTCATCAAAGGTCTTTCGGGCGTTCAGCCCTACGACGGCGGCCAGGTGCTCTTCGAAGGCGAAGAAGTCCACCTGCACGACCCACGCCAGGCGGGCAGCCTCGGCATCGAAGTGGTTTACCAGGACCTAGCGCTTTGCGAAAACCTGGACATCGTTCAAAACATGTTCCTGGGACGCGAAGAGACCGAGGGTGGAACCCTGGACGAGTCCAGCATGGAACTCCAGGCCACTCAGGCACTCCAGAGCCTATCGGTTCGAACCGTAAAGTCGGTTCGCCAGAAGGTTTCATCGCTTTCGGGTGGCCAGCGCCAGACCGTGGCTATTGCCCGTTCCGTTCTGCGAAACGCCAAGCTTGTCATCCTCGATGAGCCAACCGCCGCTCTGGGTGTAGCCCAGACGGAGCAGGTGCTGAACCTGGTTAAGCGCCTCGCAGACTCGGGTGTTGCGGTTGTCATCATCTCCCACAACCTGGTTGACGTCTTCAAGGTGGCAGACCAGATCGCGGTTCTCTACCTGGGCAAGATGGTTGCTCAGATTGAGACCGCAAGCACAAACCAGCGAGACGTAGTCGGCTACATCACCGGCACCAAGACCTACGAGGTGAAGTAAAAAATGGCGGAACAAACCACCACGGAAGTTCTAAACAACCTAACCCCAACCCAGATTGCCAGCGGACACGAGGGCACCCTTCGCGACCAGTTCAACGCGTACATTTCGCGTGTGAAGAACGGCGAGATGGGTTCGCTTCCCGCAGTTGGCGCTCTCCTGGTTTTGGGTGCGATCTTCTCGGCTGCCAGCCCATACTTCCTAACCAAGCTCAACTTCGCAAACCTGTTCGTTCAGGCTGCAGAGCTGACGGTTTTGGCGATGGCCCTTGTGTTCGTGATCCTTCTTGCGGAGATTGACCTTTCCGCCGGTGTTGCAGCCGGTGTGGCCATGGACATCTTCTACCTGATCACGTCGCAGGGTGTGAACTGGATTCTGGCGTTCATCGTGGCACTTGCTGTTGGCGCCGCGGTCGGACTCCTTCTCGGATTCTTTGTCTCCAAAATCGGTGTGCCATCGTTCGTGGTGACTCTTGCCTTCTACCTGGCGTTCCAGGGCCTCGCCCTCGTACTTCTGGGCGAGGGTGGACTGTTCCGCGTTGACATCCCCGCCGTGAGCGCAATCATGAACCAGAACCTGCCCATCTGGGGTGGCTGGGTCATGCTGGTTGTACTTGTTGCAGTTTCGTGGGGTCTGGGCATGTACGACCGCGCTCGCCGCGCTCGTCACGGACTGGTGAACAAGCCAATTCAGATTCAGGTCTTCAAGACCGGCTCGCTTGCGATTCTTGCCGCTGGAGCAATCGCGTTCCTGAATGAGAACCGCAGCCAGAGCGTTGCGATGCCGATTGAGGGCGTTCCAATCGTGATTCCAATCGTGATTGGCCTGCTGTTTGTGGGAACCTTCGTTCTTGACCGCACCCGCTTCGGCCGTCACCTCTACGCAGTTGGTGGAAACCCAGAGGCAACTCGCCGCGCCGGAATTAAGGTGGCTGGAATCCGAATCTCCGCATTCGTTATCTGTTCCACCCTGGCCGTTGTCTCCGGCCTTCTTCACGTTAGCCGTATTGGAATCGTAGAAGCCGCAGCCGGACGCACCATCGTTCTGAGCGGTGTTGCCGCAGCTGTCGTTGGTGGCGTTAGCCTATTCGGTGGCCGTGGCCGCCTTGCTCACGCCGCAATCGGTGCGCTGGTTATTTCCATCATCGACAACGGACTGGGTCTGCTGGGCCTACCCGCCGGAATCAACTTCCTTGTGACCGGCAGCGTTCTTGCGCTGGCCGCAACCATCGATGCCCTCTCGCGCAAGCGTGCAGGCGGATCTGTGGTCAGGAGCTAAGTTCCTCTCAACGTTTGATGCCCCGCCGGTTGGCGGGGCATCAAACGTTTAAAGGGCTGGCCACGCGGGGGTTGGGGCCACACGCACTGGGGCAGGTAGCCGCTGTAAAACCTCGGCGATGCGAACCTGCGCCAAGGGGGTCTTCAAGATGCGGCACAGCTTCAACGGCCATTAGGTGCGCGACAACTGAGGCCCGGTTGCCACCAATCGCTGATGGTTCGGGGTAGGACCTGGCGTAGCCAAGCACTTCTACGTTGGATGGTCAGAGTCAAGAGCCAAGCACTCCTGCGCGCTGGGTGGTAAAGCTCAAGAGCCATCCCCTGCAGCGAGAGAACCGCTCCTAGTAGTTGGCCGCAGCGTAGCTTAGCGCCGCATCCGCGTTCACGATTCCAACACCGCACGACTGAATGTTGTAGTCGTTCGGGCTTGCCTGCTGCGCAGTCCAGGCCGTGGCGCAGGCTGAGCCCGCGGGCCAGGTTGAGGCAGATGCCCTGAGGATGCTGATCACGTTATCTGGCGTGAGACTTGGCTTCAGGGAGTACAGCAGCGCAATCACGCCGGAAACCACAGGAGCCGCCATGGAGGTTCCCTCGAGGCTGCCGTAGCCTGGCTGTCCCTTGTCGGTGGTTCCCAGGTTGATGGTGCTGTAGATGCCGCCAGTCTGGCCATCAGGCGCGGTGTCTGCTGCGCCAGGGTACAGGTAGTCTCCACCAGGCGCCGAGATGTCAACGCCGGCACCCCAGTTGGAGTACTCCGCGAGGGTTCCGGTGAAACCGGTGGAGCCAACGTTAATGGTTGGGTAGCAGTTGCCCGGGTAGGAATCGAGCGCAGCCGAGCCATCGTTTCCTGCAGCGGTAACCACAGAGATTCCCTGGTCGTGCAGCCACTGCATAGCGCTCTGGGTGCCGTTGTCGCAACCGAACGGGGTGGGCTCACCCAACGAAAGGTTGATCACCTTGGCGATGTGCTGATTCATAGGCAGGTAGCCACCGTTGCCGTCTGGAATCGGGGCGCCGCCCGCCCAAAGCAGTGCTGGGATGAGGTCGGCTGAGGTTCCGCCGGCAACACCGAGGGCGCGAATCTCCTCAAGCTTTACGCCCGGGGCAACTCCCACAACGCCGATGTCGTTTGAAGCAGCCGCAATGATTCCCGAGACGTGGGTGCCGTGCCAGTCGTTCTGGTTAGTTGGGTCGGTTGGGTTGGTGTCCCATCCGTCGCCATCAGCGGCCGAGGTTGGGTCGCTCACGAAGTCGTAGCCGTATACCGAACCATCGAGGTTATGGTACTGCTGACCGTCTAGGTCTGGGTGTGGCGTGATACCGGAGTCAATGACAGCCACGGTGACGTTAGCCGATCCCTGGGTTCGCGCCCAAGCACCAACCACGTTGATGCCGTGACCGCCGGCCAACTGCCACTCGTACTTGAAGTAAGGGTCTGCAACCGGCCATGGGTCAACGTAAGCGGTGGAACCCCACTTGTTTGTTGCTTTGAGTTGGACTGAGTAGTTTACGCCAGCATCCAGACCAACGAACGTGCAGCTTGTGGTGGTGCTGGAGCAGAGCACATCGGCGTGGCCATCGGCCGATGCCTTGGCGGTGTAAGTGATGGGAAGGCCACCGGCCTCGTGAAGCGAGAGCGCATCCCAGCTGAGAACCGGCTTATCGGTGTTGATTGGAAGTGCCACAAACTGGGGATCCTGTGGCAGACCGGTTGGTATAGCAGTAGCCCAGGCCGAGTACGAGCCAACCTTGGTTACCTTGCCCAGCTTCGTCACGGCGGCTACGCGAACGGACACTGCGAACCCTGGCTGGAGACCGGAGTTCAGCGTAACCTTCACCGTCTTTGAGCTAAACACACCACCAACTGGGATGCTGTTTTTGCCACCGTTGAAAGATGCCTGAACCCTGTAACCGATGAGGGCAGCACCGAACAGCGACTTTGGCTTGCTCCAGCTGGTGGTAACGGCGGCAACGCTTGGCTTTGCCAGGCTGAAGGCGTCTTTGGTTGCCACCTTGAGTGGCGCAGATGCGGCCTTGATGGCACCAAACAGGTGGCCACCGAAGATCTGGGTGAATACATTCGTCTGAACGCTCTTGCGAGAGGTTGAAACTGCCGGGACGTAGCCGAGTGGTCGAATCACGCGGTCGATAGAAACCTTTGCCACTCCGGGCTGGCCGCTCATCGCTGCCGCCGCACGCTGAGCCAATTGCTCGCTTACAACTCCGGTAAAGCGAAGCTCATGCCAGCCACCACCAAGGGCTCGCTGTCCCTTGATCTGGATGCCGAGAGCAGCTACCGCATTCTGGTGAGCCAGGGTTCCACGGGGTCCGCTGGCGGACACGCCGTGCTTGAACTGAACGAGAACGCCTAGCGCTGCTCCCGCAGGTGTAGAAGCCGTAAGCGGCGAGGTGGCCGCCTGAGCCGGGGTTAGATTTACGCCCACGGCTAACGCTCCAGCGGCGACGATGGAGACCAGGGAGAAGATTCGACTTCGAGTGTTCACAAATAGAGATTAACCACAACCGAGGTTAACTTGGGGAATTCCTCGGAATTAACAAGTTTTTCTAAAGTCTCTAGAGGTTCTTCTGCAACAGAATGGTTCCCAGCCATCGCCCGAATTTGAAACCAACTTTTCCAAGGTGACCCTGGTGCGTGAAACCGAGCGAGGTGTGGAGCTGGACGGACGCTTCAGCACCCTTGTCCGAAATGATGGCAACAACCTCTTTGACGCCGGCGGCCTTGGCGTCCTCAAGCAGCCTCGTCAGCAGCTTTGTTCCCACCCTCTTGCCCATCGCCGCAGGGCGAAGGTAGATGGAATCCTCAACAGTGCGCTTGTAGGCTGCCTTTTGGCGCCAGGGGGCAACATATGCGAAGCCGAGGATGTAACCGCTCTCTGCTACCGCAACTAGGAAGGGTAGCTGCATCCCCTGAATCCAGCGGAACTTGTCAATCCAGTCACCCAGCTTCAGTGGGTCAATATCGAATGTGACAACGGAGTTTTGAACGTAGTAGTTGTAGATCTCGAAAACCGCAGGAAGATCTGTCTCGATGGCTGGCCTAACGGTTATCTCACCCTCGGGCACAGCAGGCGCGGCTTTGGCCTTACGCGCCAGCCTCCAGCGAGTTTCAGAATCAAGTGCCATGAGAGTCTCCTAGACCTATTCTCCCAGCCATTCAACTGGCGATGCGCCCATTTGGCCAAGCAGCTGGTTGACCTTGGAAAACGGCCTTGAACCGAAGAATCCTCGTCTGGCCGAGAGTGGGCTCGGGTGCGCTGACTCGACAACCGCAAGCCTGTCCCCCGCTTCGTTAAATTCCCTGCCGAGGAGCTTCTTGACCGACTGCGCCTGAGCACCCCAGAGCACAAGCACCAGCGGAACTTCGCGTCTCAGGAGGTGCGAAATCACGGCATCGGTGAAGGTCTCCCAACCAAGCCCCTGATGCGCCCCCGGTTGCCCCTGCAGAGTTGTGAGCGACCTATTGAGAAGCATGACGCCCTGATCCTGCCAACTCATGAGGTCCCTGGCGGGCAGCGATTCGTCGTCGCACTCGAGATCCGACTTCAACTCAAGGAAAATGTTTCGGAGGCTGGCCGGCACCGCCGAGGCCGCGGAGACCGCGAAGGCCCGCCCCACGGCAACGCCCGGGGTGGGATAGGGGTCCTGTCCAACGATGAGCACCCTCACTTTGGCCGGGTCTTGGGCGAAGGCG
This sequence comes from Micrococcales bacterium, assembly GCA_046073865.1. GTDB lineage: Bacteria > Actinomycetota > Actinomycetes > Actinomycetales > Microbacteriaceae > Rhodoluna. The sequence continues at coordinate 7,223 of JBJTNC010000182.1, forward strand.
GCCATCACCAGCTCCCTCTCGGGAGCCAGGCCATCGATTTGAGATAGCTGCGACCACAAAGCGTCCAGAAGGGTTCGTTGAGCCCGAAGGGCGGTCTGCCATCCCGGATGCATTTGCTCGAACCACATACCTGCCAGAATAGCCTTGGGCCAAGGGGCCCGATTAAGACCGCACTCACCAATGGAGCCGAGCATGCATCTTCTCGAACAGGCCAAAGCACTTGAGCCAGAGTTAATCAGGTTGCGGCGAGACATCCACCAAAACCCCGAGTTCGGAATCAAGCTGCCAAAGACGCTGGCAACGCTGGTGCGCGAGATAGATGGCCTGGGCGAAGTTAGAACTGAACCCGACATTTCCAGCGCAACTCTGCTTATCCGCGGAGCCAAGCCCGGCCCAACCGTTCTGCTGCGGGCAGACATGGATGCCCTAGCCCTAACAGAGGACACAGGTCTTCCATTTGCCAGCACCAACGGATACATGCACGCGTGCGGGCACGACCTACACGTAGCTATTGGCGTTGGGGCAGCAAGGTTGGTGCACGCCAACAGAGACTCCATGGCAGGAAACGTGCTGATGTTTTTCCAGAGCGGCGAGGAGGGGCACGGCGGAGCCGACCTAATGCTAGAGCGCAACATGCACCTCGACTCCGGCGAACTACCGGTTGCCGCCTACGGCATCCACGTCTTTTCGCTGGGCGAGTCTGGAGTCTTCGCAACCCGTCCGGGACCACTGATGGCAAGCGCCGGCGACATGATTGTAAAGTTTTCAGGCAGAGGCGGCCACGGTTCCATGCCCTGGTTGGCCAAGGACCCGGTTTCCCCGATGATTCAGGCGATGGCCGCAATCCAGCAGCTCACCACAAAATCGTTCAGCGCATTCGATCAGGTGATCGTAAACATCGGATGGATCCGCGCGGGCGAAACCGACACCACCAACATCGTTCCCGAAGAGGCGTCCTTCGGCGCAACCATTCGCACCTTCTCCAAGGACAACTTCACGCGCATCAGGTCAGAGCTGGAGCGCCTGATCACCTCCATAGCTGACGGGTTTGGAGTAACCGCGACCGTAGAGTTCCCAGCGGCATCGAAGGTGTTGCTGAACGACGCGAACGCCGTTGAACAGGTTAGGGAATCCGCAACCAAACTTTTTGGCCAGGAGCGGTTCGCCATTTTGCCAGATCCCATGACGGGCGGAGAGGACTTCTCCTCGATTGTGGAACTGGTTCCCGGCGCCTTCATTTTCCTTTCTGCCGGCTCGCCCGACCACGCTCCGGAGCAGTGGCAGGCCAACCACTCCAACAGGGCAATCTTCGATGAGTCGGTAATCAAGGACGGGGCGGCGCTTTTGGCCCAGCTGGCGTTCGACGTGCTGGCATAATTCTTTAGATACGCCCATCCGGGGCCGCCCAAGGACATCATGGAATTTCAGACACCAGAAGACACCGTTCCATCGGGGTTCATCACCGATGAGATGACGCGTCAGCTGGCTGGAAGACCCCCTGCAACCGGCGCCTGGCGAGACGGGGACCCGGCCGGCCAGCGCGAGTTTGTGCCAATCGGAACCCTGAAGCTGGAGAGCGGCCGCGAGCTGCACTCGGTGAAGATTGCCTACGAGTCCTGGGGTGAACTCAACGCCGACGCAAGCAACGCCGTTCTTGTGCTGCACGCGCTAACGGGTGACTCACACGTGGTTGGCGCCGCCTCCAAGGCGCACCCAACCGAGGGCTGGTGGAACGGCATTATCGGTCCCGGGCTGGCCGTTGACACCGACAAGTTTTACGTGGTTGCCCCAAACGTTCTGGGCGGATGCCAGGGAACAACGGGTCCTTCGGCACTTGATGCCAAGGGAATCGAGTACGGCTCCCGCTTTCCATTCCTCACCATCCGTGACCAGGTGAATGCCCAGAAGGCTTTTTCTGACGCAATCGGGATCACCAAGTGGCACACGGTCATCGGTGGTTCCATGGGAGGTATGCAGTCTCTGGAGTGGGGCGTGATGTTCCCAGACTCCATGACCAACCTTGCCGTGATTGCCGCTCCCCCGGTTTCCACAGCCGACCAGATTGCCCTCAACTGCGTGCAGATTGAGGCCATCAAGACGGACCCGGCATTCAAAGACGGCAACTTCTACGAGGCCCGAGCCGGTCAGGGGCCGCACAGGGGCCTGGCGCTGGCACGCCGCATGGCGCTTCTCAACTATCGAAGCCCGAGCGAATTGAACGACCGCTTTGAGCGCACCTGGCAGTCATCGGTGAGCCCGCTGGGTGGCGGTGGCCGGTTCGCGGTTGAGTCCTACCTTGACTTCCACGGAAACAAGTTCACCCGCAGGTTCGATGCCAACAGTTACATCGTTCTGGTGAACGCCATGAACTCGCATGATGTCTCGCGCGACAGGGGAAGCCTCGCCGAGGCCCTGGGGCGAATCAAGGCTCGGACCCTCATTGCTGGGATCGACTCCGACAGGCTCTTCCCCATCGATGGTCAGGCCATGATTGCAGCAAACCTGAAGTGCGAAGTTGTCAATGGCGGATTACAGACCATTAACTCCGAATACGGCCACGACGGCTTCCTAATTGAGAAGGACGTTGTTGGCCCGCTTCTGCAGCAGCTGCTCGCGAGCTAGCTCAATAAGCCGAGTCACAACCAGCACGAGCAGCAGCACCAGCGCCAAGTTCCTCACCGTTAGCACCCCGGTTGCCCAGGGCTGGCCCGAGAGAATGTGATCGTAGAGGATTGGGTAGATCAGCCCGGTCAAACCAAGGATGAACAAAATCCAGTTGGTAACGATTTTCCAGTTTGGCACCCGCTCGATTTGACCGAGGATTGCCGGCACGATCAGCCAGGCGTAGTACTGCGGCGAACCAACTTTGTTGAAGACGATCATCTCGGAGATTGCGCCAAGAACAGTCCAGGCAAAAACCTCGTTACGACGAGCGATATCGTTTTCGCACACACTGCGGAGAATCCACCAACCAAGACCAATAGTTAGCGCCAGCGCCAGGTACATCGCGGGGTTCAGCAGGCTGGCAACAAGCGAACCCTGGCCGCCGTAAACCTGAAAGGTCTTGAGGGTTGGGTCGTAAAAAATGCCGAAGCCTTTCTTGTGAAGTCGAATCGACTCCCAGAGGGCTGGCAGAGCCCAGGGAGACTCGATTTGAATTCCGCGGCTGGTCTGCTCGGTAACGAACGAAATGGCGTTGTGGAAGGACCCTAGAAACGCGCCAAGAACCAGGAAGAACAGGCCCGTACCCAGACCCCAGGCGGCAACGGGTTTCCACTTCTTCACCTCTGCGATGGTGGCCGCGAGAAGCGTGATGGGCCACACCTTGATCCAGGTTGCGATGGCGAACCAAACCGCTGCGTGTGTGGGTTTTGCCCTGAGCCAAGCCACTAGCCCAACCGTGGCAACCGCTACCGAAATTGAGTCGAGCCTAGAGATTGACACCGGACCCATAAGGATCTGCGCGAAAATCCAAAACCAGGCCGAACCCACCCGAGCCGAGTCGTGTTTGCGCGGCCAGTAGAGCAAGACAACCATCGCGGACAGGTCAATCAACGCCTCCATGATAAGCCAGGCGGCCTGATAGTTGGAGGGGTTCAGCCAGTGAGGGACGAACATGAAGATTTCATCCACGTAGGGGTACACCCAGGTCTGGGAGATTCCCATTACGTGGTGAGTGGTCAGCATCTCGTTTACCCAGGGATGGTAGGCAAACTCGATGTCGCCCATTGGCATTCCAACACCGTGTAACCCCTGCCAAACCAACCAGAGGTGTTGCATCATGAAGGCCACCAGCACAAGCGGGCGTGCCTGAGTCAGCCGCGAGAGTTTCTCAATCATCTAGGAAATCTTTGCCTTAGCGCCTGAGAAATGGCTGAGGCAACCGATGAGGCGGTGACGGCTCCCGACTCTGCTGCCAGTTCCGCGGCACTGGAATGCACCTCGATGGCCAGGGCGGCGATGTCCAACCAGTTTGCCGCAGCTACCGCGGGATTCTGCGCCGCTATTCCGCCGAGCAGACCGGCGAGCACATCGCCTGTGCCCGCCGTTGCCAGCCAGGGCGAGTTAGGTCCAACCTCTATGGTCTCGCCGTTTGCCGCGGCTATCCGAGTTACCGAACCCTTTAGCAGCACTGTGTGACCCGTGGCCTCTGCGGCGAGCGCCACCGCTGCGGACGCCTGCCGAGGGTCGTCGAGTTTTTCAGGGTGCCAAAACCCGAGTTCTAAACGGTTTAGAAGCCTGCAGAGCTCACCCTGGTGCGGCGTGAGAAGGTGGTGCCCCACTGGAGTCGCTTCCGCCCGTTGGATCAGGTCAAGCCCGCCGGCATCTATCACCGCAACATCGGCCAGCTCTAGAATTTTCGCTGCATTCTGCGCCTGCGGGTCTTGAAGCCCTGGAATGCCGGAACCAAGCACCCAGCACTGTGCGGGACCGGTGGTTTCGGGTGTCTCCGAGACCACAACCTCGGGGTGCGAGAGCAGCAAAAGATCACCCACGCGGCGCGGACCAAGGTATCGAACGAAGCCAACCGATGTGGCCTGCGCGGCTGAAACCCCGAGCAGCGCGGCACCCGGGTACCGCTCAGAGCCTGTGACAAAACCAACGGTTCCGCGAGTGTATTTGTCATCGCTAGCGGTTGGCACGGGTAGCAGCAAACCCCTGATGTCGGCGTCCATACTTCCAAGTTAGGCTAAATGCGTATTGCATGCTCAAGAGTCGAAGAATCCATGTCTAAGTTGTTCACCCCAATTCGCATCCGCTCTGTCGAGTTCAGGAATCGTGCCTGGATTGCCCCGATGTGCATCTACTCCTGCGATAACCAGGACGGCGTGGTCGGCGAGTTCCACCTGGCCCATCACGGAAAGTTTGCGATGGGAGGCGCGGGTCTCATCATTGCCGAGGCAACAGGCGTGACCCCCGAGGGCCGAATCAGCCCATGGTGTCCTGGAATCTGGAACCAGCAGCAGGTTTCCGCCTGGAAGACCGTTGTTGACCACGTTCACTTCCTCGGCGGCAAGATTGGGATTCAGCTGGCCCATGCCGGCCGCAAAGCCAGCACCACTCGCGGATGGCCCGGCATCGAGCCGGGAAGTGTTCCGGAGTCCGGGGGTGGCTGGCAGACGGTTTCCAGCACGGACCAGGCATTTCCGGGATACGCGGCACCCCGCTCGCTAAGCACCGATGAAGTTGCGAAGCTGGTTCAAAAGTTTGCCGATGCAGCCGCCAATGCGGTTGCGGCAGGGTTCGACTGCGTTGAGATTCATGCGGCACACGGATACCTGCTGCACCAGTTCCTATCGCCGCTGACAAATCAGCGGGACGACATCTACGGCGGAGTGCTGGAAAACCGCGCCAGGTTCCTGCTGGAGGTAACCGCTGCTGTCCGCGAACGCGTTGGCGAGGACTACCCCGTGATCATTCGCCTCAGCGCAACCGACTGGATGGACGGCGGACTCACCAAGGAGGAGAGCGCGCAAGTCTTGAAGTGGGCCAAGGAGTTGGGAGCCGACCTGTTCGACATCTCCTCGGGCGGTCTGGTTCCGGGCGCCAAGATTCCAATCGGCCCCGGATACCAGATTCCGCTCGCTGAATACATCGCGGAACACAACGGCGACCCGGTTGGTGGAGTTGGTCTCATCACAACGGGAGTGCAGGCCGAGGAAATCCTTCAGGCCGGACAGGTTGCGGTCATCTCGATTGCCAGAGCCGCACTGCGCGACCCGTTCTGGCCAGCTCGTGCCGCCTCTGAGCTTGGCGAGCGCATCGACTACTGGCCGCCGCAGTACGAGCGCGGCTGGTTCCCCGCAAACTAGCCGAGTGGCCTAGCGCCTGGTGGCGTCCTGAACCTCGCCAACCAGTTCCTCGAGGATGTCTTCGAGGAATACGATTCCCACGGTCTTGCCATCTGGCCCTACGGCTTTGGCAAGGTGGTGTCCGCTTCGCCGCATTGAGGCGAGCGCATCCTCGAGCTCCGTCTCCAGTGCAAGGTTGACGAGGTTGCGAACACGCTTTGCCGGGAACGGCAGGTTGTATTCATCCTCGGCTAGGTCGAGAACATCCTTCACGTGCAGGTAGCCGGCGACCTCGCCCTCTTCGAGCAGCGGGTAGCGGCTGAAGCCGTGCTTGGCGATTGCGGCCTCAACCTGGGCTGGTGTCACACTCACCTCAAACGCAACCAGTCGGTCCATGGGGACCACGATGTCCTTCGCCTGCTTCTCCGTGAACTCGAAGGTGTTGCTGATGGCACCCGAGGTGTCGCTGAGCACACCCTCTCGGGTGGAGTGTTCAACGATGTCTTCAACCTGATCGAGCGTGTACTCGGTGTGAGCCGAATCACGGGGAACCACTCCGAATGCGCGCAGCAGCAGGTTGGCAACGGCGTTCATGGCCCAGACGATTGGTCTTAATCCCAGCGCGAGGCCGTAGAGCAGGGGAACCAGAACCAGAGAAACGCGCTCTGGAACGGCGAAGGTGATTTGCTTTGGAATCAGCTCGCCCAGAATGACGTGCATGGAAGCAACCAGAACCAGAGCGAAAATCAGGGTGATTACGTCCGCTGTTCCGGCTGGAATGCCGAGGGCGTGCAGCGGCTGACCCACCAGTTCGTGCAGAGCGGGCTCGGCAATCAGCAGTATGCCTAGCGAGAAAACGGTCACGCCGATCTGGCTGGTGGCGAGCATGATTGGTACCCGCTCCATGGCCTTGATTACAATGCGCGCGGGGCCTGAACCGGCCTCTGCTAGCGGTTCAATCTGCGCGCGACGTGCCGAAATGAGGGAGAACTCGGCCGCAACGAAAATGGCATTGCCCACCAGCATTAAAAGGAACCACAGCATTCCCAACCAGGCGTTAGCCATTCAGGCCACCCGCCTTTGGAAGCGCATCGGGGATGAATCGAACGCGATCCACACGGCGGCCATCCATGCGCTCCACCTTCAGGATTCCACCTTCAATCTCCAGCTGATCCCCCACCTGCGGAATCTTCGCCATGGCGGACATGAGGAATCCGCCAACCGTCTCGTATGCTCCGTGCTCCGGAATCTTGATTGCCAGTTCGCGCAGCTCGTCAGGACGCATCATTCCCGGGAAGATCACGCTGCCGGCAACCCCGCGCCTAACGCCAACCCGGTGCCTGTCGTGCTCGTCGGCCAGCTCGCCAACCAGCTCCTCAACCAGGTCTTCCAGGGTGGCCAAGCCTGCGGTGCCGCCGTATTCGTCAACCACGATGGCCAGCTGCAGACCCTTCGAACGTAGCAGCCCCATCAGGGTTTCCAAAGGCATGGTCTCGGGAACGCGCTCGGCTTCAACCGTGATTGCACTCACCGGCACCTCGGACCGCTTCTCGCGCGGAACCGACGCCGCCTGCTTCACGTGAACCACGCCAATCACGTCATCGGAGGATCCATCGATGACCGGGAAGCGGCTGTGACCGGTTTGGTTGCAGAGTTCAATCACACGGGCAACAGACTCATCGCGGTCAATAACGTGCATGCGTGGACGCGGGGTCATGATGTCGGCCGCCATGAGCTGGTTTAGGGCCAGGGTCTTAGTTAGCAGAGTTGCGGTCTGCTGGTCCAGGGCGCCCAGGCTTGCAGCGTGGCGCACCAGCGAGGACAGCTCGTCCGCAGTACGGCTTGAAGACAGCTCCTCGCGAGGCTCTATGCCGAGGGCTCGAACCGCCGCGTTGCCGATTGCCATAAGCCCGGCAATCATCCACTGGAAGGCCCAGGTGAAGGCCATCTGGAATGGAATCACGAACCGGTTCACGCCGAGCGGGTTGCTGAGGGCAAGCTTCTTGGGCAGTAGCTCCCCAAAGAGAGAAGAGAACAGGGTGGCGATGACCATGGTCGAGACCGCCGCCACCGTTGCGGCACTCTGCTCGGCGATTCCCCAGCCGGTTAGGACCGGGTGGAGGAGCTTTTCCAGTGCGGGCTCCGCGATGAATCCGGTCAACATTGTGGTGAGAGTGATGCCCAGCTGGGCTCCGGAAAGGTGCCGGCGGGTCTGCTTCAAAGCCTTGATGGAGTTGCTCAGCCCACGCTCGCCTCGCTGCCTGCGGTTCTCGAGGTCGTTGCGCTCGAGGTTCACCAGTGAGAACTCGGAGGCCACGAACAGCGCGGAGCCGATGGTGAGCGCGACACCGATTGCGATGTAGAGCCACTGCTGCATTAGGCCCACCCGCCCCTGGCTGGTTGAGAGTAACTATGGTCATCCATGAGTAAGTCCAGCATAACCAAGGGACGCGAACACCGCGGAGGATTCGATGCTGGCAACTTGCTGGTAAGCCCGAATCACCCCCGCTAACAGGGGTAGGCTTAACCTCGTTATTGAATGGACAATACGGGATTTACGAGGTGAAATCTTGTCGGCTGAGACAGGTCACGGGGAAAACGAATTCGGAGCCAACGAATGGCTCGTCGAAGAAATGTACGAACAGTACAAGAAAGATCCAGGCTCGGTAGACGCCAGTTGGGTTGAAACCCTCAGGCGTTACGAGGCGCACATCGCGAGCCGCGGTTCTTCAGCCTCAACCCCCGCCACCCCAACTCCAGCCGCGGCCGAGGCGCCAGTTGCAGCCGCCGCGCAGTCGGCCGCAGAGCCGGTGCTGGTTGCTAAGACCACCCGCGTGGAGGCGAAGGCCGCACCGATTCCAGCCCAGGCCCCAGTTACTTCGGCCATCCCGGTTGTTGAGTCTGAAGCCCAGGATGTTGTAACCGTCCTCAAGGGCATGCCAAAGACCCTGGCCGCAAACATGGACGCATCGCTGCAGGTTCCAACCGCAACCAGCGTTCGCACCATTCCAGCCAAGTTGATGATTGACAACCGAATTGTCATCAACAGCCACCTCGCCCGCACCCGCGGCGGCAAGATCTCCTTCACCCACATCATCGGTTACGCGCTGATCCGCGCCCTGAAGGAATTCCCAAGTCAGAACGTTTACTACGCCGAGGTAGATGGCAAGCCAGCAAGCATTCAGCCGGCCCACATCAACCTTGGACTGGCGATCGACATCCCTAAGCCGGATGGCACCCGCGCGCTTCTGGTTCCAAACATCAAGCGCGCCGAGACCCTGAACTTCGCCGAGTACCTGAGCGCGTACGAGGACATGGTCAAGCGTGCTCGAGGCAACGCCCTCACCGCCGCGGACTTCGCCGGTACCACCATTTCGTTGACCAACCCCGGCGGTATCGGAACTGTCCACTCCGTTCCACGCCTAATGCAGGGCGCTGGCTCCATCATCGGTGCCGGTGCGCTGGAATACCCAGCAGAGTTCCAGGGCATGACCGAGGCTCAGGCCGCCAAGCTTGGCATCAG
>JBJTNC010000183.1:0-2832 GCA_046073865.1 Micrococcales bacterium
AACTTTAGGGTTGGATACGTTGGAACCAACAGCAGCCACCACACCCGAGAGTTCGTGCCCCAGCACAAAAGGCATCGGAACCGGCATCAACGCCTTGAACTCGCCGCGTCGCATCAGCTCGTCGAGGTGATTGAGCCCAACCGCCTTCACCTCAATGAGGATGTCTTCGGCACCCACCGCTGGCTCTGTGATTTCAACCTGCTGAATTGGATTCTTGTAACTGGTAACCGCCCAGGCTTTCATGGCCAACTCTCCGAGCCATAAATAATGACTCTACTCAATAATGAGTTTAGTCATTTTTCTACTTTTGGCAAAGCATTCAGATGCCCAACTCAAACATTCCAAGGCTCGGAAACACCGCGAAGGCCACCGTCACCGGAAGGATCACAAACACCAGCGGGATAAGCATGCGAACCTCGTTTCGCCCTGCCGCCTTCAGCTGCTGCACCTTGAACTGGTTGCGCGCGGAGTCCGCCATCAGAAGCAGTTGCCTGCTCATAGGCGTACCCCTGGCGATTCCGAGACGCAGCTTGTTAGCCAACTCGGACACCAGCGGTGATTTCTCTTCTCGAGCCATCGCCTCCAGCGCCGAGTCGAGGCTCTCCCCCAACTTCAACCTGAGCGAGACCCGCGCCAGAGCGTTCGCGAAGTCACCCTCAGCACCCAATGCGGCCTCCAGAATCGCATAAATGTTTTCCCCGTTCTGCAGCCTTGCCGCCATGATTTCAAGTTGCTGGGGAATCTCTGCCAATAGGGGCTCGGCCTTAACCGCCGCGCCCACGCCAAGCCAGGAAACCCTGCCCGGCGTGATGGGCTGGCGCTGAAAAATTCGGGCCTGAAGCCTGCTACTGCGCGCCACTGAACACCCTCCTGGCTTGCGGAAGTTTTGACAGACCGAGGATGGCGGCGTAGGCCACAATGCAGGCCGTTAGCCCACTTGCAAGCAGGGCCAACCCCTGAGGCGATGCATAGAATGCGTGAGCTTCTGGCCGCTGGTTGAGAAACAGCAGGATGAGCCAGGGTGAAGCCAGACCCAGCTTTGCGGTGCCAATCACCCAGCCCTGTTTGGCGTTGAGTTCGGATTCGGTTGCATAATCCGCCCGGATGGTAGCAGAGAGCCTATCCAGGTTTGCAACCAACCCAACCCCTCCGCTCCGATGAGTCACCAGCAGAAGCTCCACCAGCTGATCAGCATAGGGGTTACTGAGTTCTAGGCGAAGCCACTCCAACGCTTGGGGAAGCGGATAACCCGAGTCGTCAATCCTGCGAAACTGCGTGAACGAGTCTCTCAGCTGCCTTGGACCCACCTGCCCAAGCGAAGCCAGGGCGTCGGTAAGGTTCAGCCCAGATGCCACGGCTGAGGCGAGCGACTCCGCAACTTCTGGCAGCGCCTTGCTCAGTGCCTTTGCTCGCTGCGATGCAACTTGCTTTAGCCCCTCCACTGTGGAGGCAAGCCCGAAAGCAAAAACCGCCAGCCCAAGTCCGGGAATGTCTGACATTTTCACCACGCTGAGGGCTATCCCTGAGATTACAAAAAGCACTAGCCCCGCAAACCTGGGTGCGGATAGGTGCCCAAACCCGGCCTCTCTAAGTTGGCTCCTAAACCACTTCAAGGCCAAACCCTCTCCGTCGCTGGCACTCCGTTTTCGCCCGGTAGAACGCGCGCCACCTCAATTACCCGCCGCACCCCATCGCTGCCGATTGCGCAGTGAACCACTAGGTCGATAGCCGAGCCCACCGTAGCCCGAACGAACTCACTGGAGATGTTTGGGCCAGCCAGAAGCGGCAGGGTGCAGAGTTTGGTCACGGCGGCAGCCGCCGAGTTGGCGTGGATCGTGCAGATTCCAGCAACACCAGAGTTCATGGCAACCAGCAGATCAAGCGCTTCGGCCTCGCGCACCTCGCCAACCACGAGTCGGTCGGGCCGCATCCTCAACGACTCTTTGACCAACCTGCGAAGCGGGATCTCCCCTTTTCCCTCGAGGTTTGGTTGCCTGCACTGCATGGCCACCCAGTCCGCCAGCGTGGTTCGAATTTCGAAGGTCTCCTCGCAGCTGACCAGCCTGGTAGACGCTGGAAGTTCCTCTAGTAGCGCGCAAAGCAGTGTTGTTTTTCCAGAGTGCGTGGAGCCCGAAATGAGCACATTGGAACCATCAGCGATGGCAGCCCTGAGAATTTCTGCCGGCTTGGCGGCCAGCGAACCAATCTGTTCAAGGTGGCCCAGCCCCCACACCTCGGCGGGAAACTTTCTGATGTTTAGTGCCCAGTGCTTAGCCGTGACATCGGGAATCACAACATGCAATCTGGAGCCATCTGGGAGCATGGCATCGGCGAATGGCAGCGATGTGTCAACTCGGCGGCCACTGTGGCGCAGCATCCTCAGTGTTAGCGTGCGAATGTCATCGTCGGAAAGTGAACAATCCAGGCTCTCAACCCTGCCGTTTTTGGCAAACAGAATCTGGTTTGGGCGATTTATCCAAACTTCTTCGATGGAGGCATCATCGAGCAGGGGTTGTAGAACGCCGAAACCGGTTAGAGCATTTTCGGCCCGAGCCCTGAGCTCGGTTTCACCCTGAAGCTGAACTCCGGCGAGCGCTAGGGAATCGATTGCTCCGTCGAGTGCGGCGGACACCACCTCCGGGGAGGCCGATTGTCCTTCGAGCAGAATGCAGCGCACTTTGGCCGTGACGTCATCTAGTAGCGGCATCCGCACCCTCCGAAATAAGTTCTGGAACGGTTAGAGATTGCCAAAGACCCCGCAGACGGGGAGAAAGTTATCCACAAGGTGGGCTAGAATGGGATGCATTGCGGGAGTGGCGAAATGGCAGACGC
>JBJTNC010000184.1:0-11665 GCA_046073865.1 Micrococcales bacterium
TCCGCGAGCAGGGCGTGGTTGACGAGGGCCTGATTGCCGAGGTCCTTGCACAGGCAACCGGAATCCCAGTGTTCAAGCTCACCGAGGAAGAGTCCTCGCGACTGATCTTCATGGAGCAGGAGCTGCACCGCCGCGTTATCGGTCAGGAGGACGCCATCGCTGCGCTCTCCAAGACCATTCGCCGCCAGCGCGCCGGCCTCAAGGACCCAAAGCGCCCGTCCGGTTCGTTCATCTTCGCCGGTCCAACCGGTGTTGGAAAGACCGAGCTGGCCAAGGCGCTCGCCGAGTTCCTGTTCGACGACGAGGGCGCCCTCATCAGCCTGGACATGAGCGAGTTCTCAGAGAAGCACACCGTGAGCCGCCTGTTTGGTGCGCCTCCGGGATTCGTCGGCTTCGAGGAGGGCGGTCAGCTCACTGAGAAGGTGCGCCGCAAGCCATTCAGTGTTGTTCTCTTTGACGAGATCGAGAAGGCCCACCCGGACATCTTCAACTCGCTGCTGCAGATTCTGGAAGAGGGTCGCCTCACCGATGGTCAGGGTCGCGTTGTTGACTTCAAGAACACCGTGATCATCATGACCACCAACCTCGGTACCCGCGACATCGCCCGCGGTGCGCTCGGCTTCGCCCTCGAGGGCAACAGCCAGAACGACTACGAGCTGATGCGAGGCAAGGTGAACGAGGAGCTGAAGCGCAACTTCAAGCCGGAGTTCCTCAACCGCGTTGACGAGACCATCGTGTTCCCACAGCTCACCAAGGTTGAACTGCGTCAGATTGTTGACCTGTTCATCAAGCGCCTGCAGGAGCGCCTGGAGGACCGCGACATGACCATCGACCTTAGCGAAGCAGCCAAGGACAAGCTCATCGAGCTAGGCTTCGACCCGGCACTCGGTGCTCGTCCGCTGCGTCGCGCTGTTCAGCGCGAGGTGGAGGACAAGCTCTCGGAGAAGATCCTCCACGGCGAGCTGGCCGCGGCCACGCACGTCTCCATTGATGTGGTGGACAACGAGTTTGTCTTTACCGCAAAGCCACGCGTGCACGAGTCCGTGACCGCGTAGTCCCAAACCAACCAAGCGGCGGAGGTCACCATTCGGTGGCCTCCGCTAGCATTTGAGCATGGCTTTTTCTGGATTCACCATTCGCCCAGCGCACACCGATGACGTGCGGGCCATCCAGGCTATTCGCCAGCCCCTTGAGGACGACTCCGCGGGCGCAAAGAAGCTACTGCACCACGACCTCGTTGGCCTTTTCGAGAAGGTCCAGGAGTTCTTGGTTGCCGTTGACGATGACGGTTCGGTGATTGGTGCCGGCGCCTTGCACGTGATGTGGGAGGACCTCGCCGAGGTTCGCTCGCTGGTTGTGGCCGAGTCCAGCCGTGGCCGTGGCGTGGGCCACGCCATCGTGGGTGCCCTGCTGGAACGCGCCAAAGAACTTGGCATCAGGCGAGTGTTCTGCCTCACCTTCGAGGTGAACTTCTTTGCCAAGCACGGCTTCGAACCAATCAGCGATGTGCCAGTTGATGAGGCCACCTACGCCGAGATGGTGCGTTCCACCGACGACGGCGTGGCCGAGTTCCTCGACCTGGCCCGGGTGAAGAGCAACACCCTGGGCAACACGAGGATGCTTCGCGTCCTCTAATCCGAAGGCCGCGCGTGTGCGCTGGTTACATTTGAAGCATGGCAAGACAGCAACCAAACCAGCCAACCGCACGCACCTTTCTGATTCGCCGCATTGTGGTTTTGGCCATCCTCATAGTTTTGGTTTCGCTCATCTGGATGGGTGTTGCCAGCGTAGTCAATTGGGTCGGTGGGCTATTCGGCGGCTCGAAGCCGGCCGCAAGCGCATCGGTTAGCCACACCCCTGGAGTTCCGGGCCCCTGTAACCCAGCCCAGATCAGTGTTCTCGCGGTTGTGGGCGACGGTGCCAAGCCGCAGTCGGTGTTTGCCGCCGGCACCAACCCCAAGATGTGGTTCACCATCACCAACACGGGAACCGAGGCCTGCAATTTTGCGGTTGGCACGGATGTGCAAAACTACAAGATCACCAGCGGGCCGGAGACAATCTGGAACAACGCCAACTGTCTGGGAGCCACCAGCCCATTCACTGCACTGCTGCAGCCGGGGGTTGCAACGCCCGCGGCAACCATCACCTGGGAGCGCGTGCGTAGCTCGGCAACCGGCTGCGACAAGGCAAGCGGGCAGAGCGCAGTTACCGGAGGCGGTGCCTCGTATCACCTGCAGGTGACCGTGAACGGTGTGAAGAGCAACGACGTCCAGTTCATTTTGAACTAGGGCTCACTCCGCTAGCAGGCTCAATCAGGTAGGCGGCCTCGGTTGGCTCGTTCGCGGCTACCAGTTGAGGCCGAGAGCGAGCGCTGCGCGCAGGTCACCCACCTCGGTGTCAACGCTGCGAATAAAACCCAGCCTGCTGGCCTCGGTGGCGCGCTGACGCGAACTGGAAACAGAACGAACCTCGCCGGCCAGCGAGATCTCACCAAAGGCAACCAGGTTGTGGGCGATTGGTTTGTCCTGTACGGCAGACGCCACAGCAAGCGCAATTGCCAGGTCTGCCGCGGGTTCGGTGAGCTTGACGCCGCCAACGGTTGAGACGAAGACGTCGTGGTCGCTCAATTTCAGGCCAGCTCGGCGCTCGAGAACCGCGAGGATCATGTTTACGCGGCTGGTGTCAACGCCGTTGGTCACCCTGCGCGGCTGCGGGGCGCCGCTCTTCACAACAAGTGCCTGCACCTCGGCAATGAGTGGGCGCTTGCCCTCCATGGTCACGGTGACGCAGGTGCCGGAGATTGGCAGGCTGCCGCGGCTGAGGAATAGCCCGGATGGGTCCGGTACCTCGGCGATGCCGTCGCAGGTCATCTCGAAGCAGCCAATTTCATCCGTTGGGCCGAATCGGTTCTTGAGGCTGCGCACAAAGCGCAGTGCGGTCTGGCGGTCTCCCTCAAACTGGCAGACAACATCCACCAGGTGCTCCAGCACGCGCGGTCCAGCGATGGAGCCATCCTTGGTGACGTGACCAACCAGCACGGTTGGAATGCCGCGCTCCTTGGCAACGGAAATCAGCGCCGACGCTACCTCGCGAATCTGCGAGGGCATGCCGGCCGCGCCGTCCATGTCTGCGGAGGCGATGGTCTGGACGGAGTCCACCAGAACCAGCCCGGGCTCCACTGCCTCTATCTGCCCGAGCACGGATGAGAGATCGTTCTCGGTTGCCAGGTAGAGCTGGTCTGCAATTGCCCCGGTGCGCTCAGCGCGGAGCCTAACCTGACCAACCGATTCCTCGCCGCTCACGTAGAGCACGCGAGTACCGGAGCGAGCCACCTTGGCCGCCACCTCCAGCAGCAGGGTGCTCTTGCCAACGCCGGGTTCGCCGCTGAGCAAGATGACGGCGCCGGCAACCAGGCCACCGCCCAGAACGCGGTCAAACTCCGCCACGCCTGTTGGTGTGGAGGCAACTCCGCCGGCCGGGATATCCGTGATGCTCCTGGCCTTAGCCGACTCTAGAATTACGGTTGGGCGAGCCTTCTTGACCAGGCCGGTCTGCGCCCCAACCTCCTGAACGGTGCCCCAGGCCTGGCACTCACCGCAGCGGCCAACCCACTTGACGGCGGACCAGCCGCACTCGGTGCAGGCGTAGGAGGATTTGGTTTTTGCGGTTGCCATAGAACAAACCTAACGGCAGCCGCGGACATTATCGGCCGGTTCTAAACTTGCAGGGTGGACATTAACAAGATTGCAATCCTCGGCTCCGGATCGATGGGAACCGCCATACTCGCGGGCCTCCTGAAGGCAGGCTTCGATGCCTCGTCGGTGGCCGTCAGTACCAACTCGGTTGACAGCGCCAACGCTCTTGCGGAGCGCTTCGGTGTGACCGCCCACCCCATCGAGGCCAACCCGGAAGCCAACTCGAATGCCGTGATGGGTGCCGACGTTGTTCTGGTTGCGGGCAAGCCAAAGTTTGTTCCGGAGGTGCTGGCTGGCGTAGCCCCAAGCCTCGCCCCAAACGCCCTCGTGATCTCGGTGGCAGCCGGTGTTACCACCGCAACGATGGAGGCCGCCGTGCCGGAGTCCGTCGCAGTCATCCGCTCCATGCCAAACACCCCCGCCATCGTTGGCAGGGGCGTTACGGGAGTGGCCGCGGGTAGCCGCGCCACCGAAGCGCAGCTCACCCGCGCGGTTAGTCTGTTCGAGACCGTGGGATCGGTTGTTGTGCTCCCCGAGAACCAGATTGACGAGCTTGGCACCGTGAGCGGCTCCGGCCCGGCCTACGTCTACTTTCTGATGGAGCAGTTCACCGCCGCGGCCGAGGGAATGGGATTCGACCACGAGACCGCCAGGAGGCTGGTTGAGGAGACATTTCTGGGTGCCAGCCTGCTGCTTGCCGCGGGAGACAAGTCTCCGCAGGAGCTGCGCCGCCAGGTGACAAGCCCCAACGGCACCACCGAGCGCGCCATCGCGAAACTACAGGAGGGAAACCTGAACAACCTGTTCGCGGTGGCCACCGCTGCGGCCCTGGCCCGCTCAAAGGAGTTGGCTGCCGGCGCCTAGTCGGTTACTCTGGTGGCATGAGCGACATCTTCAGTGTTCTAGCCGACCCCACCCGACGCGCCTTGCTTTTGGCGCTGGCCGCAAAGTCTCAGTCCGTGGGCGACCTAGTCACGCTCACCGGGGAGGGACAGCCAACGGTTTCCAAGCACCTCAAAACTCTGCGCGAGGCCGGGCTGGTCACCGTTGAGGCGGCCGGTCAGGCTCGCGTCTATTCCATCGACCGCGGTCCGCTCGGTGAGATCGCTGCCTTCATCAACGATGTAGCGCCTGGATTCGGTGGCGAGGGAGCAGGAGCAAGCTCGCCTGCAGAAAGCAACCGGACCTCGACCACAGGGGCAAACGCGGTTGAGGAGACCCTCACCGGAGCCGCGGTTGTGCTGGCGGGCTGGCTGAGCTCCGGCGCAACGTGGCTAAACGGCAAGGTGCAGGAGAAGGTCTCCGAGGTCAACATCGATGCAGAAGATTTGGGCAAGAAGCTTGGCCGAAAGCTAGCCGAGGCTCAGGCACAGGCAACCGAGACCGCGGGCGATCTGGAGACCCAGCTTCGCGCCGAGCTCACGGACTTCACCGACAAGTTGGGGGTTCGGGCGGCCGACCTCAAAGATGCGGCCGAGGTGATCATCGCTGACGTCATGGCCTCTGCTAGCGCAACCATCGATTCCGTGCGCGGCGACAAGCGCAAGAGCGCCGAGGCCGAATCCGAGGCCAAGGAAACCCCAAAGACCGCCACGCTCGACGACTCTGAGGACGAGTTCTAGCCGCTCGCTTCGGCTCCCTCGGAGCCAGCCGCAGCCCGCTGGGCCTTCAGCTGCGAGTGGCTAAGGCCATTGAACATTCCGCCTGCCGCGCTAAGTGCAGCGGTTGTCCAGTCGTCGTCTGAAACGGGTTCGGTATCCAGCTCGGAAACGGCCCTGCCCAGCATGAGACCCAAAATCACCATGGCCGCCGCTCGCGGGTTGAGGTGAGTCTTGAGCATTCCTCGCTGTGCGGCAAGCTGCAGGACCTCTGTGATGCGCTCGTTCAGCTGGTGTTGAACCCGGGACAGTTCCTGCTGCATCGCGGGCCTTCCAACGGTTGTGCCGATGATTGCCGCTCGCTCAAGCGCGCTCTGGCTGGTGAAATGCTTCTTGACGAACTCGAACATCTCGTCGTAGCTCTCGGCCAACTGCGTGGTGCTGTTCACGCTCTCCATGAAGTTCATCACTGCTGGGATGTCGTTTTCAATCACAACGCTGTAGTTGTGCGCGTGTGTGGCTCTGATGAGGCCATCGCGGTCACCAAAGTGGTGATAGATGGAGCCAATGGAAACGCCGGTCTTTTCGCTGATTTCCTGGATGCGCACGGCGGCCTCGCCACCCTCACGGATGGCGGCATCTGTGGCCTCGATCAGCTTGGCAATGGTGTTGCGAGCGCGGGCCTGGCGCGGGGCTGGAATGGAGAGATTTGGCATTAGTAGAAAATAGTAAGGCCTTTTTCTATAAAAAACCCCCGCTATCTTCTAGAAAATAGCGGGGGTTAAGTTTTATTTCAAACTACTTCTTGCGCTTCTTCTTAGCCTTGCCGGTGAGCGGAGTCACGTACATGAGACCCAGCACCGCAATCAAGACTCCAACAATCTGGGCCAGGATGAAGTACAGGCC
This sequence comes from Micrococcales bacterium, assembly GCA_046073865.1. Classification (GTDB taxonomy): domain Bacteria; phylum Actinomycetota; class Actinomycetes; order Actinomycetales; family Microbacteriaceae; genus Rhodoluna. The sequence continues at coordinate 6,200 of JBJTNC010000184.1, forward strand.
CTGCTCAACGCCAATTGCGGCTGTGGAGTTGAGGGTGAACATGCGGCCGATGGTGACGGCTGGGTTTGCTGCTGCACCCGAACCGGTGAAGGTTCCGGCAGCAAAGACCCAGGCTGCAACAACGAATGGGATGATGTTGCCACGACCGCGTGAGGCGAGGTAGCCGATGAGCCAGACCAGACCGGCGGTTGCAATAACCTCGCTGAGGATCTGACCCTTGCCGATGATTTGGTTGTTGACGGTCCAGAGGTTCTGACCCCACAGCTCGCCACCGAGCCAGCCGCCGAAGATACCGCCGGCAATTTGGGCAACCCAGTAGGCGGCGGCGGTGCTCCACGAAAGCTCGCGCTTTGCGGCGAAGAACAGGGTCACGGCCGGGTTGAGGTGACCACCCGAGGTGTCTGAGGTGAGCAGCACCATCAGGCCAAGGGTCACGGCCAGCGCCGCGCCTGCAACCGGGGTAACCGGGGAGTTGAAGGTTGCGCCTACGATGGAGGCGACGAAAACTGCCACGCCGATGAATTCGGCCACGGCCTTTCGAACGAGATTGTTCATAGCTGGGATGTCCTTTCGGTTCTCGCTAGCGACTCTACTAGCCCCAGGTAAACAGCCCCAATAGACTCGCTGTTCCTACTTCTCCTCGAAGGCGAAGATGACCTCGTTGCGCCTCAGGAAGAATGGCGTGAACGGAGAGTTGTAGCGAGCAAAGAAAGGCTCGCCAACAATGTGACCGGAGATGTCTCCGTTGGAAATGGCCGACTCAACCGCGTCCTCCAGGTTCTCGGAGGCGGTCAGGAACTTGTCGTAGTTCCAGAGGCCACTGAAGCGGCTGGCCACTGCAACGTGCGGCTCAACGTCAACCACCTTCACCATCTCATCGATGGGGATGGGTGCGTTGGAGCCCGATACCGATGCCGGAAGGGTGAAGCTCACCAGGTGGTGATCCGGCTCAACCGAGGTTTGGAACACGGGGGCAACCATGGCCATCTGCTGCTTGGACCGGTTGAGGCCGGTGATGTAGCGCAGCAGGGTGCTGAACGCCGAGTTGCCGGCCGTGAGGAAGTCGCCTCGGATCTGCACCTGTGCCAGCGCGTAACCGGCGTATTTGCGGACCTCGAAACCATCGAGGCGTTTGACTACTTCGTACTTCAGCTGTTCGCTCACGATTAGAGAGTATGCCGTTTCTGGGCTAGAATGGAACAACTGCCGGCTGGACTTAAGTTTTCCGGCCAAATTTCAACTTTTCTGTGAGGTCTTCGTGGGTTCTATCATCAAGAAGCGTCGCAAGCGTATGTCCAAGAAGAAGCACCGCAAGCTTCTCCGCAAGACTCGCCACCAGCGTCGCAATAAGAAGTAAGCCTTGGCGCTTTAGCCAAAACCAAAAAGCCCGCCGTAAGGCGGGTTTTCTGTTTAAGTCTGATTTTGCTAAACCCTAGGCGCGGGTCTTGGCCTTTTTGATCTTCAGGGCCTGCTTGAAAGCGGCATCCCGGTTTGCCTTTAGCTCGCGCTTCTTGAAATCTAGGATGGGCCAGCCGGCGGCCTTGGCGTGCACGGTTAGTGTCTTGTCTGGGTTCACGGCAACGGCGTGACCAACCAGTGTGAGCATTGGGAGATCGTTGTGAGAGTCGCTGTAGGCGTAAGAGCGGCGCAGGCTAATGTGGCGCTCCTTGGCCAGGGCCCGGATCGCCTTGCGCTTGAACTTGCCGTGCAGTGCGTGGCCCTCGATTTTCCCGGTGAGCACGCCATCCTTGCGCTGAATGATTGAGCCGAGTCCGCCGGTGAGTCCAAGCTTGTGCGCAAGGACATCCGCAATCTCCTGCGGCGTTGCGGTGACCAGCCAGACCTCGCGCCCGGCTGCCATGTGTTCCTTGGCCAGTCGTACTGTCTCCGGCCAGAGCTTTGGCTTCAGGTGGAAGTCGAAGACCTCCTCGGTGAGTGCCTCTAGGTCTGCCGCCCTGTGGCCAGCGATGAGCCCGAGCGCCTTGTCCTTGATGTCGGTGATCATCTGGTGGGTCTCGCCACCGGTGATGAACCTAAACTGGTGCCAGGCGAACAGCCAAACATCCTTGCGGGTGAAGAAACCCTTCTGGAACGCGGCCTTGCCAAACAGGTACGACGATGAGCCACGGATGATCGTGTTATCTACATCGAAGAATGCGGCCTCAATCTTTTTGGCCGGCTTACCTGCGCGGGGCATGGTCAAAAGTTTATTGCCCCGAGGTTGCCATAGGCTGGCACTATGGCCAACAAGATTCAAATCGACCTAATCGGCAAGCCGGGCTGCCACCTGTGCGAGACCGCGGAGCTGGAGTTGGCCGGGGTCTTGACGGAGTTTTCTAAGTTGCACCCGGCCGCGGAAATTCAGCTGGTGCAGCGAAGCATCCTCGATGACCCGGCGCTGGCCGCTAGGCACTCGGAGGAGATTCCGGTGCTGCTAGTAAACGGGCAGATGCATTCCTACTGGCGCATCGATGCCAAACGCCTCACCGCAAAGTTAGAGGAGCTGATCTAGATGGCCATGAAACCAAGCACTAAGCGAACCCTCAGGTTTGCGGGGAAGTTCTGGTTCCCCATTCTGCTGATTGTGCTCAGGCTTCTGGCGCGCAAATACCCTTGGGCGGACAAGACCCATCAGGTTCTCAAGAAGGTGCGTTAGGAACGCAACTAAGGTCTTGAAAAAGTCCTAGAGCTGTGGCAAATTGGCTATACAAAATGTATAGCCAAGGAGGCAGCATGCAAACAACTGTTTTTCGCAATGGCGGAAGCCAGGCAATTCGCATTCCGGCGCAGTACCGCTTCGACACAGACACCGTAGAGGTTGAGTGGGATGACCGCCTTGACGCCCTGGTGGTGCGGCCATCGAAGGCGTACCGCATAGACGCCTTCTTCAGGTTTATGGCTACCCAGCCGCGGCACGAAGGGCCCATGCCATATCCTGTCGATGAAAATGGCAGTTTCGATGTCGTTGCCTTTTTTGATGCTGAGGATGCTGCGTGATTCAGTACATGCTCGACACAGACATCTCCAGCTACATAATGAAGGGGCAAGCAGGTGTTGTTGAGGAATCAGAAAAACGCAGAGGTTCGTGGTGCATCTCGGCCATCGTCTATCAAGAACTGGTTGCAGGTTTGATTGGTTCTAAAGGCACTCGACTAGAGCCCGCGTACGAACATTTCCTGCGTTTCGTTGATGTCCTGCCATTTTCTATGTCCGATGCCTTGGTAGCAGCCGAAGTTTCCGTGAGTCTGAGAAAGAACGGAATCAATATCGGGCACCGCGACGAGCAGATTGCAGGTCACGCTATGAGTGCGGGTCTCACGCTGGTCACGAATAACTTCAAGCACTTCAAGCCAATCGCGGGCCTGTCATCGGAAAGCTGGGCATAGTCCCTTAAGACAAGAACCCGACCACCGGCTGGTGGTCGGGTTCTTGAATTTCAAGACTTACGGAATCAGGCGGGTTGGACCGCGGAACAGGTAGGTCACCTCGCGGATGTTTGGCTGGTGCAGCAGCAGCATGAGCACACGAGCCAGTCCCATTCCAAAACCGCCGTGGGTTGGGGCGCCGTACTCGAAGAAGTCCAGGTAGGTCTCCTTCAAACCCTCAGGGTGCAGCCCCTTCTCCTTGGCCTGCTCGATCAGCTTGTCGAAGCGGTGCTCGCGCTGCGCGCCGGTGGTGATCTCGGTGCCGCGCCAGATGAGGTCGTAGCTCTTGGTGAGCTTCGGGTTGTCGTCGTGGCGCATGTGGTAGAACGGGCGAACCGAGATTGGGTAGTCGGTCACGAACACAAACTCGTGGCCGAGGGTCTCGGCGACGTGTGCGGCAATCTGACGCTCTCCCTCGGGGTCGAGGTCGCCGCCGCGCTCAATCACGTGGCCGCGCTCGGCGATGATCTGGTAGGCATCGGTGATGGTCACGCGCGGGAACGGTACGGTCGGAACCACGATGTCAACGTCGAAGAGCGCCTTGATCTCGTCGCCGTGGGCATCCTTGACAGCCTGGAGTCCGCGGCTCAGCAGCTGCTCCTGGATGGACATGATGTCCTCGTGGCTGGCGATGTGCGAGACCTCGATGTCAACCGAGGTGAACTCGGTTGCGTGACGCGAGGTGAACGATGGGTCGGCGCGGAAGGCTGGGCCGATCTCGAAGATTCGGCCGAGGCCGGACATCATGGCCATCTGCTTGTAGAACTGTGGGCTCTGGGCCAGGTAGGCCTTGCCAAGCTCGAAGTAGTCCATCTCGAACAGCTCGGCGTTCGACTCCGAGGGCGAACCCATCAGCTTCGGGGTGTGCAGCTCGATGAAGTTGTTCTCGTACCAGTACTCGCGCCAGGCTCGCTCCAGGGTGGTCTGAACCCGGAACACCAGGTTCATCTCTGGGCGGCGGTGGTCGATGAATCGCCAGTCGAGGCGCTGGTCGATCGAGGTGTCCTCGGCGATTGGCAGCTGTGGCTGTGCCAGCGTCACGACCTCAATCTCGTGCAGCTGAATCTCAATGCCGCCAAGCTTCACGCGCTCGTCGTGAACCAGGTTTCCACTCACGTTCACGAACGAACCGGTGGTGAGGCTGGAGATGACGTCTGCCTTGGCGTCAACCTCGTCGCGCTTGTAGGTGACCTGAACCGAGCCGGACTCGTCGCGGAGAATCACAAACTGGATGCGCTTCTGGTCGCGAAGGGTCTCAACCCAGCCCGAGAGCTGCACCGGTCCATCGGCGGCTGCGGCTAGGTTCTTGATGAGTGAACGAGTGGTCATTCTTTCGCTTTCTTGCGATCTGGACAGCGGGCTCTAAAGCCTACTCTCAGGCTACGTACAGCCAATTTCACGCTTTGGGGACAAGTTTAGCGGAGGCTAAACTAGAGGTATGCCCGCCGACCGCATTCACCTAGTACGCCACGGTGAGGTTCATAATCCCGAGGGCGTGCTCTACGGTCGCCTACCCAACTTCGGCCTCTCGGTTCGCGGTCACAAAATGGCCGAGTCAGCGGCGGAGGAAATCAAGAGGCAGGGTCGCCGGATCGTTGCGCTCTACTGCTCCCCGCTGCAGCGTACCCGTGAATCCGCCAGGCCGTTCACCCGAATCTTCGGCCTAGATCCAATCGTTGATGAGCGCTTCATCGAACCAACCAATTTCTTCGAGGGTCGCCGCATGTCGGTGAAGCACGTGCTGTTCAAGCCAAACCGCTGGTGGCACTTCCGCAAGCCGAGTCGGCCATCGTGGGGTGAACCCTACGAGCAGGTTGTGGCCCGCATGATGGAGGGCGTGCTGGAGGCTGCCAACTCTGTGAAATCCGGCGATGTGGTCATCGTGAGCCACCAGCTGCCAATCTGGATGGTTCACTCCCGAGTTACCAACCGCCCGCTGCCTCACAACCCAACCCTTCGTCGCTGCACCCTCAGCTCCATCACCAGCTTCGAGTTGGTAGACGGCAAACTGGTTGAGGTTGACTACCGCGAACCAGCCAAG
>JBJTNC010000185.1:0-2328 GCA_046073865.1 Micrococcales bacterium
GACGCCAAGGAGCGCGCCGAGCACCTGATGCTGGTTGACCTTGCCCGAAACGATTTACTGAAGGTGTGCCAACCTGCATCGGTGAATGTCACCGAGTTCATGCAGATTCACCGCTTCAGCCACATCATGCACCTTGTTAGCACCGTGGAGGGCGACCTCCGCGATGGAGTGAACCCGGTTGACGTGTTCCGCGCCACATTCCCCGCAGGCACTCTCTCGGGCGCTCCAAAGCCGAGGGCGCTCGAGATCATCGACCAACTGGAGGAGTCCGCCCGCGGAATTTACGGCGGCGTTGTGGGTTACTTTGACTTCGCCGGCAACGCGGACCTCGCCATTGCCATCCGAACCGCGTTCCTGCGCGATGGCGTTGCCCGCATCCAGGCCGGGGCCGGGTTGGTTTTGGACTCCGTGCCGGAGACAGAGTACGAGGAGACCGTGAACAAGGCCGGGGCACCCGCCAGGGCGGTCACCGCGGCGAACGGAATGGTGAACCTTGCTGGCTAAGCGCAATGTCCTTACCCTGTGGTTGGTCTTGGTAGGCATCCAGTGGATCATCGCTGGACAGACCTGGTATCGGGTTGCCTACACCTTCGATGGCACCGAGAAGACCATCAACACCGCCGGCCTCAACGCCTGGTCCGGCGTGAACGGCCTCGTGATGTTTGGCCTGGTCTCAGCGGTGGCAGTGATGCTCACCCGCGGCGGAGTTAGCCGCGTGGTTACGGCAATGGTGGCGCTTGCCTCCGCGGCCGCGACGGCAATTGTGGCCAATGGTTTGGGAGCCGATGTTCCACCAGCCGTGAACGGCGCGGTTGAGAAGGCCTCGGGAATCGCCGGTGGCGGCCCAGGTGGAGTTTCGGCTGCCATCGATGCCGTAACCGGAGAGTCCGCCCTCATCTGGAGCTTCGTTGCTGTGGCAATCGTCACGGTCGTGGTGCAGATACTCGCCGCCATTGGCTCAAAGGACTGGGGCAGTGGGCCTCGAGTGGACAAATACTCCACCCGCCACGAGGTTCGACAGCCCAAGGCAACAAACCCCAAAACCACCGAAACCGAGTCTTCAAAGAGCCGAAACATCGAGCTCTGGGACTCTCAGCGCTAGCCCAGTTGCTAGGATTTTCTTAGCGCAAAGAAAGGCAATCATGTCCTCCAATGACCCAGGCCACGGCAACTCTGTAGCTTCTTGGACCACCGTCACCATCATCATGGTGGCATTCGCCATTGGCACCGTAGCTTTCTGGTTCGCTGACACCGACAAGGCCACCTGGGTTCCTGTGGTTTACGGCTCCGCCGGACTCGCCGTCGTTGGCCTCCTCGTTGGCCTGGTCCTGAAGAAGGCCGGCTACGGAGTTGGCGGAAGCAAGACCAAGAGCCACTAATGCTCGAGGAACTCTACGCGGGTTCCGTTGCCGATGCCGCAGAGCGAGCGGCGCACGTCTCGCTAGCGCAGGTAGAGAAGGCCGCACTCTCGGCCAACCCCGCACTCAACGCACTCGAATTCCTCGCACCCGCAGACCAAATCAAGGTGCTTGCTGAGGTTAAGCGAGCATCGCCATCCAAGGGTGACATGGCCGAAATCCGCGATCCCGCGGCACTGGCCCAGACCTACGCGGACAACGGCGCGAGCGCCATCAGTGTCTTGACGGAACAGCGCCGCTTCAAGGGCAGCCTCGATGACCTCCGGGCGGTTCGCGCCCGGGTTTCCGTGCCGCTGCTGCGCAAGGACTTCATCGCCAACGAGTACCAGATTCTGGAGGCGCGGGCCGCTGGAGCCGATATCGTGCTTCTAATCGTCGCCGGTCTGAAGCAGAAGGACCTGCTTCGCCTCAAGCACTTCACTCAAGAGCTGGGCATGACCGCCTTCATCGAGACCCACGATGCCGGTGAGCTAGAGCGCGCGCTCGAGGCCGAGGGCAAACTCGTCGGCGTAAACGCAAGAGACCTGAGCACCTTCGAAACCGATCGCGAGCTCTTCGGACGCCTGGCGCCTGCAATCCCTGCCGGCGTCATCAAGGTTGCCGAGAGCGCGGTTCGAACCGCCGCCGACGTAGCCCACTACCGCGCGGCCGGAGCCGACGTGGTGCTGGTGGGCGAAGCGCTGGTAACCAACGACCCCGCCGCAATGCTAAAGAGTTTCTTCGAAGCCGGAAGGTAACAGATGACCGACTCCACAAACCTGCGTTCCCAAACAGGACCATACTTCGGTGAGTTTGGCGGGCGATTTGTGCCCGAGTCCCTCATCGCGGCCCTGGACCAACTGGAGGCCACCTATCGCGAGGCGAAGGCAGACCCCACCTTTGCGCTCGAGTTGGCTGAGCTCCACAGAAC
>JBJTNC010000186.1:0-6499 GCA_046073865.1 Micrococcales bacterium
CTGCCTGGACCTACACCGGCGCAACCGGTCCATCGCACTGGGCAACCATTGACCCAGCTAACTACGCCACCTGTGCAGACGGCACCGCGCAGTCGCCTATCAACATCGTTAAGACCAAGAACAAGGACCTGAAGAACATCGGGTTCAACTACGTTTCTGGCGAGGCTGGCGTTTTCAACAACGGTCACACCGTTGAGGCTGAGCCGCTGTCGGCTCCTGCCAACACCTCCAGCATCCTGCTCGACGGAACCACCTACTCGTTCCTGCAGTTCCACTTCCACGCTCCATCGGAGCACGAGATCAACGGCCTGCACTACCCGGTTGAGTTCCACTTCGTGAACAAGAGCTCGGACAACAAGCTTGCTGTTGTTGGCGTGTTCATCAAGCGCGGCACCACCGAGAACCTGGCCTGGAAGCCTTTCATCGACTCGATGCTGGCAGCTACCGCTACCGCCGAGGACACCAAGGTTGAGCTTGACTGGGCCAAGATGCTTCCAGCCAACAAGACCACCCTGCGTTACAACGGAAGCCTCACCACCCCTGGTTGCACCGAGGGCGTTAAGTGGAACGTTCTGACCACCCCTGTTGCCCTGAGCGACGCTCAGATCAACACCATTCTCGAGGCATACTCGGGTAACAACCGTCCAGTGCAGCCTCTGCACGGCCGCACCGTTTACCTGGACAGCACCCCAAAGAAGTAGCAGTTCAGTAAGAATGCCCCGGGCCTCGGCTCGGGGCATTCTTCATTTACCGACTGCGCGTGCGAGTAGTTTCCTGAGTTCGGTCTCCACCTCGGGTGTCAGCTCGGAGAGCGCGAACGACGTTGGCCAAAAAGTTCCATCATCGAGTTTTGCGGTGTCAGTAAAGCCCAGCGTGCAGTACCGAGTCTTGAACTTTGTGGCGCTCTGGAAGAAGCAAATGGTCTTGCCATCCAGGGCGAATGCCGGCATGGAGTAAAACAGACGTGGTTCCAGTTGCGGTGCAACTTGGGCCACGGCCTCAACCAAGGCGCGCGCTAGCGCTTGCTCACCCGCAGACATCGCCTCAACGGCGGCGTCAAACTCGCCACGCTCCTGCTCCGAGGTCTTTTTCACTAGCGCTCCTTCGCATGTCATTCTACGCTCGCCGCCAATTGCTGGGGCGGGGAACTCCTCCTCGCGCAAGCGTGATTTCTAAGAAAAAATCCGCTATTCTTACAATAAATCGGGAAAATAATCCGAATTGGAGGCAGTGGTGCAGAAGCTCGGTCGCGTAACCATAGATCAGGGACACAGGCAGGCGTGGGCCGTCGATTTCGACATCGCTGCCCGGATGAACCCGGCCAACCCAGCCGATGCCGGGTACACGCTGGCAGTAAAGGCGCTTGCCGACTCTGGATTTGAGGTGGGCTCCGTAGCGGGTCTATTGACGCCCGAGGCCCTTTCGAGCACGGACGTGCTGGTGATTCCCCACGCCGCAACGGACGAATGGGAGCGGACCATCGGTGTTGGCAGCCCGGTGCTAACGGCATCCGAGCTCGATGCGGTGGAGCGCTTTGTGGCCGAAGGCGGCTCGCTTCTTCTGCTGGCCGAGACCGAGCAACCAAAGTACGGGAACAACTTTGCAGAGCTCGCTCGCAGATTCGGTGTTGAGATTCTTAACGCCACTGTTCAGGACCCGGGCTCAAACTTCAAGGATGTTCCCACCTGGATACTTGCGGACTTCCAGCAGTCAACCGACGCAGATCTGGCATTCAGGGTTTCAGCTGCCAGCCTCTATCGGGCGGGCGCGCTGGATGCCTCCGCCGCAAAGAACGCTCAGGTCTTCCTGCGCTCCAGCGAGAGCGCATCTCCCGCCCGCGCCGCCCTCGGCGTTGCGTTGAAGCACGGCGAGGGTCGCGTGGTTGTGCTTGCCGACTCCGACATCTTCGGCGATGACTCGATTAGTGACCTAGACAACGCCCAACTCTGGTTGAACCTCAACACCTGGCTTGCGGGTGCACGCGTTGCTGCCAGGGCGCAGCAGAAGCGCCCGGCCACCTGGGCTGCAGAGGACGAAAACTGGCGTGCGCTAGCCCATGCCATCGAGGCAATTCGCCCGATGCAGTCCAAGGACGGCTCTATCGATGGCGCGGTCCACTCGCACACAGAGGCGGCCGCTCTGCTTGAGCAGATTCTGGCAGCAGTGGCAGCATTGGCCCCCAAGTTCCCGCACCAAGCCGAATACTTCACGGCTGTCGCCAAGGACATGCGCGCCTGGCGCGATGGCGGCTTTGGGGTTCCCGACTACTTTGAATCTTTGGAGCTGTTCCGCCCAGACCTGCACCGCGCGAACAGGGTTGAGCACCTTGCCGTTTTCTCCATGTACACCCAGAACGGTAACCCAAACCGCAATCTAGAGGCCGTCATCACGCGAACCTTCTGGCCGGACTGGCTGGCCGCAAAGGAACAGACATACAACAACGCGGCATTCGTGCCGATTGAGTTTGTGGCATTCACCTCGGGGTACGACACCAACTCCGCCGTGTTCTTCCCCGAGACCGTGGCTGTCAGCGAGGTCTCCACATATCACTGGGGTGGCATTTTCTGCGACCGCGAGTCCGCCCGCTTCCGCGCTGTGGCATCGGCGGCACGCGAACTGCTATACCTGCCACTGCCTCCAGACGCCGAGCGCCTGGTGAACGACCAGAACCTTGCCCAGGAAACCTTTGTGCTCTGGGACCTGATTCACGACCGCACCCACTCACGCGGCGACCTGCCATTTGACCCGTTCATGATCAAGCAGCGCATGCCTTTCTGGATGTACGCGCTCGAGGAGCTTCGCTGCGACCTCAGCACCTTCCGCGAGACCCTCACGCTGGAGGCCGACGGCGACCCGCTGGCCAAATACATGCGCTACGCGATCCTGTTCGACCGACTGTTCCGCTTCCCAATCACCGGTGGCAGGGTGCGTAACTACGATGGCCTGGGTGGGCAGATTATCTTCGCTCACCTGCACCGATCGGGCGCGCTGAATTGGACCGACAATCGACTCACCTTCGACTGGGACATGGTGACTGACTCGGTGGTTGAGCTGTGTGCCGAGGTGGAATCGCTCTACCACGACGGAATCAACCGCTCGAGGCTCCAGCAGTGGATTGCCGCTTACCAGTTTGTCTCCGGACTGGTTCAGCCGCACCCGGCATCGGTGTGGGCTAAGGGCGTGGACCACCTGCCCACCGATGGCGAACTGCGCGAGGTTGTCAACGTTATTCTGGACGACGAGTTCCCTCTGAACGTGTTCTACGAAACCCTGAACCGCAAGCTGGCCGACGTGATTCTCTCAACCCGCGGCATCACCGCATAGCGGCTTGGCATACTAGGGCTATGGAATCTCTCGACCGTCGCATCGTTGCGCTGCTTGCACAAGACTCGAGCGCATCTTTGAATGACCTGGCCGCAGCCCTGGAGGTTCCGAGCTCCACACTGCACCAGCGGATCAAGCGTCTGGAGGCGCGCGGAGTTATCAAGGGTTACCGCGCAATCGTGGACCAGCGCGAGGTTGGGTTGCGCCTCAGCGCCCTGATTTCGCTCACCCCGCTTGACCCGGCAGGCCCCGACGACGTTGCCGAGAAGGTTGCCACCATTGGCGAGATCGAGAGCTGTTGGTCGGTTGCCGGCACCGAGTCGTACATCGTCAAGGTTGCGGTCACCGACACCGACGAACTGGAGTCTCTGCTGGCGCGCGTTCGGGCAGTGGCCAACGTCTCAACCCGCACCACGGTGATTCTTTCAACCCCATTCGAAGGCCGCCAGGCCGTCATCCCAGAGGAGTAATGCAAAAAATGGCTAAGCGCGGTTTTGCGAGCGACAACTACGCGGGCGTGCACCCGCTGGTGTTGGCTGAACTTTCCAATGTGAACGAGGGTCACGAGATTGCCTACGGGGAGGACTCGCAGACCCAGAAGTTCGACGCCATGATTCGAGAGCTCTTTGGTGAGTACGCCGTGGGTTTCCCAGTGTTCAACGGAACCGGCGCCAATGTGGTTGCGCTCCAGGGTGCAACCCAGCGGTGGGAGGCCGTCATCTGTGCCGCCAGCGCCCACATCAACAGCGATGAAGGCGGAGCCCCTGAGAAGATGGCTGGCCTTAAGCTCTGGACGGTTCCAACCGCCGATGGCAAGCTAACCCCGGCCCTGGTGGAAAGCCAGATCTTCGACATGGGTGTAGTCCACCGCGCACAGCCCGGCGTTGTAAGCATCACGCAGACCACCGAGATGGGAACCCTCTACCAGCCGGATGAGATCAAGGCGCTAGCGGAGGTGGCCCACGCCAACGGTCTGCTGCTTCACCTCGATGGCGCTCGCATCTCTAATGCCGCCGCTGCGCTGGGGCTCAGTTTCAGGGAGTTCACCACGGATCTCGGGGTTGACCTGGTCTCGATGGGAGGCACCAAGATTGGCGCCATGGGAGCCGAGGCAGTTGTTGTCACCAACTCGTCAACGCAACGAGGCAAGGCGCTCGCCGAAGCAATGCCGTTCCTTCGCAAGACCTCCATGCAGTTGGCCTCTAAGATGCGCTTCATCTCGGCCCAGTTGAACGTGCTATTTGCCGACAACGCTGCACTGGCGATTTCAAACGCCCGGAACGCCAACGCCATGGCCGCCCGGCTCTACGCGGGAGTGATCGAGATTGCGGCAACCGACCCCCGGGTTGTCGTGCCGAACCCCGCTGATGCCAACGCAGTCTTCCCGATCATCCCCGCCGATGTTGCCGAGAGACTGGTTGAGAAATACCGCTTCTACGTGTGGGACCATTCCACCGGTCAGGTGCGGTGGATGTGCAGTTGGGACACTCAGGTTGAGGACGTCGATGGCATCCTGGACGCGCTTCGCGAGGCCCTGGCCTAAAGTTTTCCTACCCCCCCAAGAGCTCCGTTTCTCACCGTGTGAGAGAAATTCATACGTTTGCTAATGAATTTCCTGTTTCGGCTTGTTTGGCCCACTCCCACCTCTTAGCATTTAGTTAGAGGCAAAGGAGCCCCTGGATGACTGCACGATTTGAATCCCACAACGGATCAAACCTTCGCGCGGTCTTTTTTTATTACCGCCCACGATACCTGGGCGGCTATTTCCCAACTGCATAGTCAGTTCCAGCCAGCGCAAGGCGCGGCATAGACCCACCTCCCACAAATGCAATACCCGTAACTAAAAACCTATTTACCAAGTTAACTGGCATTTACTTTCAAAGGCGAAAGACACATGACTGGCAATTCTTCAACCACCCAAAACACACTCGAGCCGCGGGAAATTGGCATCGACGCCTGGGTTTCCCAGATAGCGGAACTCACTCGACCCGACCAAATTGTTTGGTGCGATGGTTCGCAAAGCGAATATGATCGAATGATTTCCCTCATGGTTGATTCGGGGACACTTATCCCGCTCAACCCCGAGCTGCGACCAAACTCATACCTTGCTCGAACAGACCCCTCGGACGTTGCTCGCGTGGAAGAGCGCACCTTCATCTGCTCCACCAAGCGAGAGGATGCAGGACCAACAAACAACTGGGTTGCGCCATCGGAGATGAAGGCAAAGCTCACCGAGCTGTTCGACGGGTCCATGGCTGGACGAACGATGTACGTAATTCCGTTCTCGATGGGCCCCATTGGTTCGCCGCTGGCGCGCATCGGTGTGGAAATAACCGATTCGCCCTACGTTGTGGCCAACATGCACATCATGACCAGGGTTGACGCAGGTCTGGTTTCAAAGATCCGCGCCGGTGAGAACTGGGTGGCAACGCTGCACTCGGTTGGCGCTCCCAACGACGCAAGCGTCTGGCCATGCAACCCGGAGAAGTACATCGCACACTTCCCAGACACCCTTGAGGTTTGGAGCTACGGCTCTGGCTACGGCGGCAACGCACTGCTCGGCAAGAAATGCATGTCGCTTCGCATCGGTTCGGTAATGGGCAGGAACGAGGGTTGGCTGGCCGAGCACATGCTAATCATGCGCCTCATCTCGCCATCCGGTAAGCGGTTCCACCTGAGCGCCGCCTTCCCGTCGGCGTGTGGCAAGACCAATTTGGCGATGCTCCAGCCGAGTCTGCCGGGCTGGAAGGTTGAGACCTTCGGCGACGACATCGCGTGGATTGGTGTTGGCGAGAACGGCCGATTCAGGGCCATAAATCCTGAACATGGATTCTTTGGGGTTGCTCCCGGAACCAGCATGAAGACCAACCCGGTGGCCATGGAGCTAATCGCTCGAGACACAATCTTCACCAACGTTGCGCTCACAAGCGACGGCGATGTCTGGTGGGAGGGCATGACCAAGCACGCGCCCGATGGTCTCACCGACTGGAGCGGGCAGGCCTGGAGTACTGAATCAGGTTTGCCGGCGTCTCACCCCAATGGCCGCTTCACCTCGCCCGCGGCAAACTGCCCAACCATTACGTCGAGATCGGAGCGATGGCAGCCCTACTAGCGCTCATTACAGTCGGGCCACTTTGCCAGTTCGCACCAATGTTGATGAAGGCGCGAGGCAGGG
>JBJTNC010000187.1:0-6361 GCA_046073865.1 Micrococcales bacterium
AGGGTCAGCAGCTCGATGGCGCGCTTGCGAGCCTCGGTTGGGCCAACGTTGAAGTGGGTGCGAATGGTCTCGATGATCTGGAAACCAACCGTGTACACGGGGTTGAGCGCGGTCATCGGCTCCTGGAAGATGTAGGCAACCTCCTTGCCGCGGAACTTGCGAAGCGTGGCGCTGTTGGTGCCAAGCATCTCGGTTCCCTTTACCTTCACCGAACCCGAAGTGCGAGCGTTCGAAGCCAACAGACCCATGAGGCCCATCGATGACGACGACTTGCCCGAACCCGACTCACCAACGATGGCGAGGACCTGACCGGCCTTCACCTCGTAGTTCATGTCGATTGCGGCGGGGTAAAACTCGCCGTCAACCCAGAACTCAACGTTGTAGTTTTCTACCTTGAGAATTACGTCTTGCGAAATAGTCATTTTGAAAGGTTCCTGTCCGCTACTTGCGCTTAGCGAAGGTGGCACGCATCAGGTCCTTGCGGCTGATGCGGCGTCGCTGACGTGGGTCGAATGCATCGCGCAGACCGTCACCAATGAAGTTGACGCAGAGCGCGATGGAGATGATGAGAACACCCGGCCAGTAGAACAGCCACGGACTGATTGTGAACGAGTCCTGGTAGTTCGAGATGAGCGTACCCAGCGAAACGTCCGGTGACTGAACACCGAAGCCGATGTAAGAAAGCGCGGTCTCGAGCAGGATTGCACCGGCGAGCATGAGGGTGACCGAGACGATGATCACACCCATGGCGTTGGGCAGAATGTGCTTGAAGATGATGCGTACGTTGGAAGCGCCGGCCACACGTGCCGCGTCAACAAACTCACGCTCTCGAAGCGTTAGGAACTCACCTCGCACCAGTCGTGCCAATCCGGTCCAGCTGAAGAAACCTAGGTAAACCGCTAGTGCCACAACTCCTAGGTTTCCAAACTTGAATCCGATGACCGCTCCGATGATGATCGACGGAATGGTGATGATGAAGTCGGTGAAGCGCATCAGGACTGCGTCAACCCAGCCGCGGAAGTAGCCGGAAACGGCACCAATCACGGTTCCGAGAAGTCCACCGATGAGGCCGACAACCAGCATCACCATGATTGACTGCTCCGCGCCGCGCATAACGAGAGCGAAGTAGTCGTGGCCGATTGGGTCCTGACCAAATGGGTGAGCCACGCCTGGGCAGCCAATTGATCCCTTGCAGAACACACTGTCATCGATTTCGGTGATGGTGTGAGGCCACCATCCCGGAATGGTGATTGGGTGCTTCGCGGTGCCCAGGTGAATTCCAGACGCTGAGTACACAAACAGCGTGATGAAGATCAACGCAATGAGCGAGATTACGGCTGGCTTGTGACGGAAGAAGCGGCGGCGAATGATCTGCCCCTGGCTGAGACCCTCGGTCTCGTGCAGGGCGATTGCATTCTCGTTTGCCTCGGTGGTGGTTTCCACAGCGGATTTCTTTTTAGTTGCCATGATTACTTACCAACTCGAATTCGTGGATCTAGTGCGGAGTACAGCAGGTCGGCGATGAGGTTGGCCATTACCGCCATGAAAGACGTGATTGCAAATACACCCATCAGCAGGTTCAGGTCCTGCGAGCTAATGGCGGCTCTGAAAAGCGTTCCCATGCCGTGCCAGTTGAAGACGGATTCCGTGATGATTGCTCCACCAATAACACCGGCAAAGTCAAACGCCATCAGCGTGGTGAGCGGAATCATCGCGTTGCGCAGCGCGTGCCGAACGATAACCACTCGCTCGCTCAGACCCTTGGCCCTAGCTGTGCGGATGTAGTCCATGTTCATGACCTCTAGCAGGCTGGCGCGCGAGTAGCGCACGTAGCCGGCGAACGAAATCAGGGTAAGCGCGATGGTTGGAAGCAGAACGTGAACCAGAGCGTCCATCAGGTCAATCCAGAAGCTGTGGACCGAAAGGCGAACGCTAACTTCACCGATGGTTGGGATTGGACGCAGGTTGATGCCGTCGGCCTGGATGTAAACGCCCCACACCTGGTAGAGCTTCTCGATCAGGAGGAAGAATCCAGCGAAGACTGCGGTTAGGACGGCGGTCCTAATGGCCGCACCGCGGTCAACCTTGACGAAGAACAGGGCCGCGGCAACACCGATGGCTGCCAGAGCCACCACAGGAGTCACGAAGTACCAGAAGTTCATTCCCTTGCCGTTCCACAGCGCCATCACCGGGAAGTAAAGAACAATGGCGGAGAGCGCAACCGTTAGCGAAGCGAACAGCACCTTGCGGTTCTCAATACCTGCAACGATGCTGGTCATACCAATCGCAACACCGACGCTGAGCAGACCCACGCCCACGATGCCGATGCCCGGCTTCAGGACCCAGTGGGTGAGATTTGCCAGTTCCAGCAAAATGCCGGTGGTAACAGCGCCGATGCCAAAGACGATCCAGACGCGTTTGCGGCTACCGGAGATGAATCCAGCAAGAACGATGCCGGCAATCACTGACGCACCCACTATCCAGGGAGTGGTGATGATTCCGCTACCGAGGAAGTTATTGAACTCAATGGCCATGTACTGCTTCAGGAGAACCGCCACCCAGAAGATTGGGAGCGAGAACATCAGGAATGACACGAAGGTCATGGTGTAGTCAAGGCGGCTGTACTGGCGGATTGCGGTGATTACACCGACGGTGATTCCCAGAAGAATAGCCAGCACGGTGGCACCTAGCACCAGGCGAATGGTGACCGGAATAGCGGCAGAGATCTCATTGACCACATAGAGGCCATCGCGGGTCTTGCCCAGGTCTGCGTGACCGGTGAAGACGCCCAGGACGCCCTGCAGCCAGTGGAAGTATCGAATTGGAGGCGGAACATTCAACTCAAGCTGCTTGGTGAGCTGCTGCATGAGGAATTCTTTGTTCTTGGCGCTGCTAACACGCAGCTCGGCAAGTGGGTCCCCCGAGTAAGCCTCAAGGTTATAGACGATGTACGAAGAGCCGAAAAGTATAAGTAAGACGATACCGAGGCGGCGTCCGATGTAGGCGAGCAAGATTTTTCCGTTTCTGGGCAATGCCCTATTCACTCAGATTGGGGGCATCCGATACCGGATGCCCCCAACCTTTGAGTTGAACCCTAAGAGAGGTCTAGACCGCTCTTAGAAGTGCCACTGCCAGATGTTCCAAACCATGTTTGGAACCAGCGGGCTAGGCTTGACGCCCTTCAGGTTGCTTGCGTAAGCAGCAACCGAAGGCCACTGGTACAGGTCCAGGGTCCAAGCCTGCGACATGATGATCTTGTCGGCGGCGAGGTACTGGGCACGGACCTGAGCAGGGGTCAGCTTGCTCTCCAGCTTGTGCAGGATTACATCCAGGGCAGAGTTGTTCCAACCGTAGTGGTTGTTAGCGCCGTCGCTCTGGAAGTTGCTGTTGTTACCGGTCTGGCTAACCGAGGTTGGACCCCATGCGAACATGGCAACGTCGTACTGTGCCTCATCCAGGTGGGTAGACCAGCTTGCGGTTGGGGTGGTCGATACATCGAAGCCAGCCTTGGCCTCTTCAGCAGCGATCAGTGCGTTCTCGCCAATGCGGCGGTCGTTACCCTTGAACAGCATGGTGATTGGCACCGAGTTGGAGCCAGCCGAGGCGTTCGGGTACCACTTCTTCACGAGAGCCAGAGCTGCAGCGGTGCGCTCAGCCTGGGTTCCGGCGGTGTAGGTGGACGAGCCGTTGGCCTTGATCAGGGCGGCGTAACCGGTCTGGCTTGGCAGCAAGAAGTTGCTGTTCAGAACTGTGGCGTCGGCCTGGTTCGATGGGTCGTATGCCTGCGAGACTTCCTTGTTCACAATGCTCTGACGAGGCAGTGCGAGGAGGAATGCCTTACGCAGATCCTTGGCCTTCTGGCCGTGCGAGTCAGCGAACGGACCGTTGTAGTCAGGTGCGTTCGGGTCGTTCTCCAGAGCGCTGTTTCCAGTGCGCAGGTCAACGTGCTCGTAGGTCATGGTGGTTCCGGTCTCAACGGTCACGCCGGCGCTGCTCTTCAGCTGCTGGTAGGTAGCAGTGTCTGGCTGACCGTCGTACACGTCGATCTCACCGTTTGCCAGTGCCTGGGCAGCTGGCGAACCATCGGTGACGAACGTGAATACAACCGACTTGATTGGGTTGGTCTTGGTCATCGCAGGACCCGAGGTGTACTTAGGGTTGCGAACCAGGGTGACCGAGGTGTTCTTTACTGCGCCACTAACGATGAATGGACCGTTCGAGATGAGCAGCAGCGGGTTGGTGCCCGAGTTAACATCCTGGATGTTGTAGTTGTTCGACCAGATGGTACCCATGCCCTGCATGCGGGTGGAGACACCCTTCAGGCCGGCGTTGAAGTCCGAGACGAACTTCGCGGTAGCGGCCTTACCAGCAGCAACGGTTGGCAGAGCGGACTTGCCGTCCTGCATCAGCTCGAGTGCGTGCACTGGGAATGGCGATGGGCTCTGGATCTGCCAGTCAGGCTGGAACGAGTCGTACTTGAGGGTCAGGCTCATCTGGTTCTTGGCCAGGCTGACGCTCTTGATGTGGCTGTCGTATGGCGAACCGTAACCAACCGAGGTGAACTTGATTGGGTCGGAGCCCGCTGGGTCTCCCAGACCGGCCTTCTTGGAGTAGTCGGAGCTCGAGATAACGTGGCTCAGCAGGAGGTCAGCTGCGGTGATTGGGACACCGTCAGACCAGACCTGACCAGCGCGAACGGTGTAGGTAACCTCAAAGTCAGTTGCCTTGTTCTTGGTGATCTTGTAGGAACCGAAGCGGGTGTTCTGCACCAGGTTTGGCTCGTTGTTGTAGTACCAGAAGCCTGCACCGGTTAGGTAGGCAACGTCACCGTTGGTCACCAGGTTGGTGTCCGGGGTGTTCTGGTTGAAAGAGGTCAGAGCCGAGGTCTCGTTGATGATGACCGTGCTCTTGGCCGCTGCATCTGCACCGGTCGCTGCGAGGCTGATGGCCGAAGTGGTGGCCAGCAGGCTTGCTGCAACGATAGCGACAGAACGCAATGCGCGCTTTGTCTTCATATTTTCTCTCCTTGAGTGGTTTTCTCGGCGGGAAGTTGCTGCGCACTTCGACCTAAGTCTTGATGCCCATTTGCTTCATCGCTTTGGGTAAAACCAAATCTAACCCCTAGTTTCAGTTTTCTCGAAGTGTTTTCTGTTTTATCTCCGCTTTTTACAAGACTTTTACAAAACTGTAATTATTGGGTTTCAGAAAGTTGCGGACACTGTTCAGCTCCGCCACATACCTGCTAGCCTGATAACGCATTCAACAAATGCCTTTGCCTCTGTTGGGGAAAGCCGGTGAAATTCCGGCACTGACCCGCAACCGTGAAGTCGATTCTGAGATCGACCAGTCGGAATGCCCAAGAGTTGCAAATGACTCCTTATAACAACCGTCGAGGTCTACGGGTGGAGTCGGATAGTCACTATCTGATACCCGGTCGGCACTAGCCACCGGGTTTCGTATTTTGGATACCGCCTTCGCACTCAGACGCTTAAAGCGAAAGGTTTGGAAATGTTCCAAGCAAAATCTGGGTCGCGCATCATCGCAACCATCTCGGCTGCCGCTATTGCGGTAGTCGCTACCCTGTCCCTTCAATCCCCTGCCAGCGCAGCAACCAGCTACGCCAGCACGGATACCTTCCTTCAGAACTCCTTCACCAACGGGCAGTTCGTCACAGGCTTTACCCCGGGGACTCCCGACTACGGGTTCTCGATCGAGGCACTGCTGCAGCGCAAAGCACTTGGCGAGAGCAACTCACAGCTGGCCGGACCAATCGAATATCTGCTCACCTCCCCCAGCGTGAGCGGTAACACGGCAAACCCAAGCGGTTACCTTTTCAAGGACACCACCCTCAAGCTAGGGCTAGCGGGCAAGTGGGCGTTTGCCAGCGCGCTGCTAACCAAGCGCAACATCACCAGCCGAAAGGCGATCCTGACAAAGGCAATCTCGAAGCAGTTGCGCAACGGTGACTTTGCCTCCGAAACTGGGGCAAACACCTATGACCGCGCCTGGCTGGTGCTAGGCCTTGTTGCAAATGGCTTCGATAAGCAGGCCATTTCGCTCTCCCGCGCCATGCTTCGTCTTCAAATCTCCGATGGCGGTTGGGACGACGGCTACACCCTGGGAACCTCATCGCCGGACGGCACAGGCATTGTGCTTCAGGCCCTGGCGGCGGTTCAAAAACTGAAGCTCAGCCCCGTCTACAAGAAGCGCATCGCCGGCGCCATGAACAAGGCCGTGACCTACCTGAACGGCTCGCTGGTGGGTGGAACGCACTACGAGGCTTACGGTGATGCAAACATCAACGGCACGGAGTATGCCGCCATGGGCCTGAACGCCGCCGGCAAGTCGAACTCGCAGGTCA
>JBJTNC010000188.1:0-8078 GCA_046073865.1 Micrococcales bacterium
AGTTCCACCCCACCTGCCTCTACCACCCGCTCGCCAAGTCGTTCCTCATCTCCGAGGCGGTGCGCGGCGAAGGCGCGGTTCTGGTCAATAACCGCGGTGAGCGCTTCATGCAGCGCATTCACCCGATGGCCGAGTTGGCGCCCCGCGACGTGGTTGCCAGATCAATCCAGCAGGAGATGCTGGCACAGGGCGGGGAGCCCGTGCTTCTAGACGCCACCGGACTTGGCGAGGACTTCCTCAACCGACGATTCCCGGGCATTTCCGCCGCCTGCAAAACCTACGGACTAAACCTAGCCAAGCAGCCGATTCCCGTGACCCCCGCGGCGCACTACTGGATGGGCGGCGTTGCAACAGACCTAAACGGGCGAAGCAGCATTCCTGGCCTCTTCGCCATCGGCGAGGTTGCATGCAACGGCTCCCACGGCGCCAACCGCCTGGCATCGAACAGCCTGCTCGAGTCGCTGGTGTTTGCCGACCGGGCTTCGGAGGCGCTGGACCAACCCTGGCCGGAAGACTTTGAATTCGCCCGCTTCCGCGACCAACTGCCGCTGGAGAACCTCACCGTTGACCTCAGCTACGACGCGAGCGCCGCGGTGGTTGACCGGGTGGAGCTGCAAACCCAGATGTGGGACGACGTTGGGCTGGCGCGCAACGAGCGCGGTCTCCGTGGCGCCCTGCATCAGCTTGCCGGGTGGCGTCCGCAGAAACGGTCGCTGCGCCTATTCACAGACTACGAGGATGCAAACCTGCTTGATCTGGCGCGAGCCGTGACCGAGTCAGCCCTGGCGCGCACCGAAAGCCGCGGGGCCCACTACAGACTGGATTTCCCCGACACTCGACCAGACTTTGCCCGCCCCATCGCAGTACGAAAGGCCTAGCCGATGCTGACCAAACTCATAATCGAGGACGCTGTCAAGCGCGCACTCCTGGAGGATGCGCCATGGGGAGACGCCACAAGTGCCGCCCTCATTCCTGCGAATGCGGTTGCAGCGGCCAAACTCGTTGCCCGCGAACCGGGTGTTTTCTCCGGTGGCGAGGTCTTTGCCGCGGCCTTCCAGTTACTTGACTCGGCCGTGGCGGTTCAGCTGCTGGTTGCAGAAGGTGAATCGTTTACGGCCGGCCAGGTGCTGGCAACGGTCAGCGGTCCTGCCCGCGCGGTGCTCACCGGCGAGCGCGTTGGCCTCAACTTTGTTCAGCGCATGGCGGGCATCTCCACCCACACGGCTAAGTACGTCTCCGCCATCGCGGGAACGGGCGCCAAGATTGTGGACACCCGCAAAACCACCCCCGGGCTTCGACCCTTCGAGAAGCATGCCGTTGCCTGCGGAGGCGGCCACAATCACAGGTACAGCCTCTCCGACGCCCTGATGGCCAAGGACAACCACCTCGCCATTCTCACCAGGGGCGGAAGGGACCTGGCAACGGAGCTTCGTCGCGTACGCGCCGAGTTGGGTCACACGACTCACCTAGAGGTTGAGGTGGATCGACTAGACCAGATTGAATCGGTGCTAGCCGGCGGCGTAGATACCATCATGCTGGACAACTTCTCGCTCGAAGACCTGAGCGCCGGCGTCGCCCAAATTGCGGGCCGCGCAACCATCGAGGCAAGCGGCGGCGTGAACCTAAACACGGTCCGCGCGATAGCCGAGACGGGTGTGGACGTAATCTCGGTTGGCGCGCTAACCCATCAGATTCACTCGCTCGACCTGGGTCTCGACATAGAGATCGACTAGTGCTCTACCTGGATCACGCCGCCACTACTCCGGTAAAGCCGGAGGCGCTGAAGGCCGCCTGGCCCTACCTCACCGAGGAGTTCGGCAACCCGTCATCGGTGCACGAGGCGGGGCTTCGGGCCAAGGCTGCTCTGGACTGGGCGCGGGAAACCTGCGCTGGCTTCCTAGGCTGCCACCCCGAGGAGATTTACTTCACCAGCGGCGGGACCGAGGCCAACAACCTCGCCATCAAGGGAATCGCGCTGGCAAACCCCCGCGGCAGGCACATCGTGTCCTCCCCCACAGAGCACGAGGCTGTCTTGGAGTGCCTCAGCTACCTGGAGCGGTTCCACGGCTTCGAAATAACCCTGCTGCCGGTTTCGGCCACAGGCCTCATTTCCTCCGATGACCTGCGGGCCGCGCTGCGACCAGACACCACCATGCTCACTCTCATGCTGGCAAACAACGAGATCGGCACGGTAGCGGGCATCTCCGAGTTTGCAGGCATCGCTCGCGAGCTTGGTGTGCCGGTTCACACCGATGCCGTGCAGGCAGTGGGCTGGCTGCCGCTGAACGTGACTCAGCTGGGAGTGCAGGCCCTGAGCCTGAGCGGCCACAAGTTTGGGGCCCCAAAGGGAAGCGGCCTGCTCTACCTGAGTTCGGCAACCGAGGCAGAGCCTGTGATACACGGCGGCGGTCAGGAAAAGGGCTTGCGTTCCGGCACCCAAAACGTTGCCTGGGCCGTTGCGCTCGGCGTTGCACTTCAGACCCTAAACCACAACGCGAGGGAGGTGGCAGCGGTCACTGAGCGATTCATCGCTCGGGTCTTGGAGGAGTTTCCGCAGTCTAGGCTCACAGGCCCAGGCCCGGCCAGCGGCGATCGCCACCCCGCAATCGCGTCATTCACCTTCGATGGCCTGAACGGCGAGACCCTTCTCCTCGAGCTTGAGAACGCGGGCGTCACCTGTTCCAGCGGTTCGGCTTGCGCCGCCGGCTCGGATGAACCAAGCCACGTGCTGCGGGCACTCGGGCTACCCGAAGACACCTGCCGCACCGCGGTTCGGTTCTCATTCGGCCACGATGCCTCCGAGGAGCAGGCGGAAACCGCACTCGCGGCGCTGCACCAGGCCATGCAGCGATTAGGCTAGCCAAATGCGCATTCACAAAGCCTGGATTGTTGCCGGCGTAACCTTTCTTACCCTCATCGCCGCTGCGGCATTTCGAAGCACCACATCGGTGCTTTACATGCCGATTGAGATGGAGTTTGGCTGGTCGCGCGTCACAACTTCAGGAGCGCTCGGACTGAACATCCTGGTCTATGGGCTGACCGCACCATTCGCGGCGGTATTCATGAACCGCTTTGGCGCCAAGAAAGTTGCCAGCGTCGCGCTAAGTCTCATTGCGCTGGGAACCGCTCTAACCACCGTCATGACCCAGGCCTGGGAACTTTACCTCGACTGGGGAATTCTGGTTGGAGTTGGAACCGGCTGCATCGCGCTGGTATTTGGTTCTCAGGTGGCTAACTCATGGTTTGTGAAGCACAGGGGCTTGGTGACCGGGATCTTCTCAGCTGGTTACGCCACCGGCCAGCTGCTCTTCCTGCCATTCATCACAATCGTTGCTAACAATCAGGGATGGCGCCCAGCCACCTTCATCGTCACGGCATTCTGTTTGGCGCTGATTCCCGTGTTTCTACTGGGATTCAAAAACGCGCCAGTAGCCCCCGAGACTCCCTACGGTGGAACCGCGGCAGATGTAACCGCAAAGCCACCCGTTACGGTGAAGGCCAACCTGGCCGCCATGAAGGAGGCGCTTCGCGTGCCCGCCTTTTGGGCTCTGGCATCAACCTTCTTCGTCTGTGGCTGGACCACCAACGGCCTAATCGGAGCCCACTTCATTCCGGCCGCCCACGATCACGGCATGCCAACCACTCTTGCCGCAGACCTGCTTGCCGTGGTTGGAATCTTTGACTTCATCGGCACCATCGCCAGCGGTTGGCTTACCGACCGCTTCAACTCAGCCTACCTGCTGGTTTTTTACTATGGTCTGCGCGGACTGGCGCTGTTCACCGTTCCGTTTGTTCTTGGTCCAGACGTGCAGCCACCCATGATTTTCTTCATCGTGTTCTACGGGCTCGACTGGATTGCCACCGTTCCACCGACGGTTGAGCTCTGCAGGCGCTACTTCGGGATCACAAAATCAAGCCTTGTGTACGGTTGGGTTTTCGCCAGCCACATGATTGGTGCAGCCATTGCCTCCGCCTTCGCTGGCTGGATTCGTCAGTATCAGGGCGATTACTTCATCGCGTGGATCACCGCGGCTGTGCTCTGCCTGGCGGCCGCCGGTTACTCACTTACCCTCAGAAAAGCACCAGCGCCCGGTCAGGTTGCCTGACCGAGCGCTGGATTTCCTTGACTAAAGGTTAGTCGTCCGAGTTGCTGCCGGAGTCGTCCGAGTTGCTGCCGGAGCCACTGTCAGAACTGGAAGAATCGCTCGAGGAGTTGTCTCCCGAGTTGTCGCCGTCGTCATCGCTAGCGTCTTCGCCCTGGTCGTCCGAGTCATCGTCGGAACCACCGAAGGTAGGCAGCGGGGTGACGGCTGGGTCAGTTGGCGTTGCCGATGGGTCAACCACAGGGGTTGCCGAGGGGTCCACCACAGGAGTTGCCGATGGGTCAACGGTTGGGGTGACGATGCTGGTGTCCGTTGGGGTTGGAACGGGGCTTCCCTCTACCGCACGCGCGATGCCCACGGAGGCAATCGCGATTCCAGCGAGGAACGCAGCGGTAAATACACCTGTCTTAGTTGCGAGTGGCTTGAACATTTGATTGCCTTTCGGTTCACGTGTGTTGCGCCTCTTTGGGAGGCACACGACTATTAGACACCTGGCATTTTGTGACAAAAACCCAAAAACTTTGTGAGTTCCCTTTGAGGCGCTAGCGAGCCCGCGGAGGCTCGGTTGACGGGCCAACCATCGCGGCCAACCACTCGTTCCACACCCTGACCCGCTCCCATTCGATGCGCAGCGCTTGGCCCGCATCATCCAGAGCC
This sequence comes from Micrococcales bacterium, assembly GCA_046073865.1. Lineage (GTDB taxonomy): Bacteria > Actinomycetota > Actinomycetes > Actinomycetales > Microbacteriaceae > Rhodoluna. The sequence goes on from JBJTNC010000188.1 coordinate 4,761, forward strand.
AGCCAGTCTGCCGGTGCAATCAGCTTCTCAACAACCATGTGCTTCAGCCTCAGAAGATGGATTCTTGGATGATCCGGGGTGAAGCCCTTGGGCGCGGTCTTCAGCGCGTCCTGCTGGTACATGCCGTACCCGGCTGCCTCCAGTTCCTCAACGGTTGCCTCCAAGTCTCCGAAAAGCCTCACGTCGTCCGCAACGGACCTGAATCGCTCCAGCTGGTCTTTGCCGGGCATCCAGTAGCCGCCACCCACATCGATGCCGCGTGCGGAAATCTCCAGGTAGTAGCCGGTGCCAGAATTGCCAAAGACCGCGGCCGCTGCCCTGTCTTTGTAGGGGGTCTTGTCGGTGCTAAAACGGGTGTCGCGGTATGGGCGATACACCTTGGCGGTTCCGTAGTCCCCCGCAACCAGGTCAAGCACCTCAAGCAGAGGACCGCGCACAGACTTCTCGTACCGCGCCTTGTTGGCCTCCCACCACGCCTTGTTGTTGTTCTCCTGCAACTCCTCGAAGAACGCGAAAGTGTCCGCAGTGAAGGGCGCGTCGGGTGCCACTAGGCGCCCAGGAGGTCGGCCATTTGGCCAGCGATGAGTGCCCGCGCCTTTTCATCGGCGATGGCGTCCACCGCGCCCTTTGCCTCGGCAAGCGCTCCGGCGAACCGCTCGTCCGCAGCAGCCATGAGCGCCCTGGCGTAGCCCTCAAGCGCCGAGGCGCGCAGCCAGTCAGCAGGATTCTCAACAGCATCGAGGTGGCTGAGCATGTTGTTGGCAACCTGAAGTGCAAGCTGTCCCGCACCGGCATTGGCCAGGGTTCGCGAGTAGAGCCAACAGCCGATTGCCAGGTTCTGCTCGGTACCAACTCGGCGCCAGAGGTTCAGGCTCGCGGCAGCCAGCTCCACCGCCCAGGCGTGATTGTCGCCGGCCTCCATGGCCTCATAGGCCTCGTTGTATGTCTTGGCGGCGAGAGATCGAATTTCATCCATGGATTCAACCTAGCGGGAAATGCTGCCGCTGTTTTCTCGGTTAGGTAAAGCGGAGGTATCAACCATGACAGGCAAGATTGATTTCACGGGCATTTCGCTTCAGCTCATAAACGGCAACCAGATTTCCACCGATGAATTGGCCGGCAAGCTTGTGCTTTTCGTGAACGTTGCAAGCAAGTGCGGTTTCACTCCCCAGTACGAGGCACTCGAGGCTTTGCACGAGAAGTATTCGGACCGTGGCCTCGTGGTGATTGGCTTGCCAACAGACCAGTTCAAGCAGGAACTGGGAAGCGAAGCCGAAATCGAAGAGTTCTGTCGCACCAGCTACGGCGTGAGCTTCCCGCTTAGCGAAAAGATTTGGGTCAACGGTCGAGACCGCCACCCGCTGTTTGCAAGGCTGACCAAGGCAAAGGATGGCCTCGGGGTTGCAGGTCCTGTGATGTGGAACTTCGAAAAGTTCCTTGCGCTTCCAAACGGCGAGGTCCGTAGATTCCGCTCGGTCACCGCCCCAGACAGCGCATCCGTTGTAGAGCTAATCGAAGCCAACCTACCAAAGCACTAAAGCCAGGGAATCCTGCCACTGGCGGAGAGTAGTCTTGACGGGTAGGGAGGTTCAGTGCCAAAGATCAATGCCGCGTCCATCGTGGAGCACCGCGAAAATCAGCGCAACCGCCTCCTCGATGTAGCGCGTGAAATCCTAGTCAAGGACGGACCGCAGGCAGTTACCCCAGGTTCCGTGGCCAAGATTGCTGGAATCTCCCGCCCGGCCGTTTACCAGTACTTCGAGAGCGGCACAGCCATGATCGAGCACGTGGTTCTGGATGATTTCGATGAGTCGATTGCGGCCATCGAAGCGGCGGTAGATAACGGCAGCGACGCCCGCACCCGTGCCCACGCATACGTTGAGAACGTGATAAATCAGGCCGCCCAGGGCATGCACCTCACCGCAACAGCATTAGCCAACTTCCCCATGCCGGAGAGCTTCAAACGCGAAATAAATGCGCTGCACCGCAAGCAGGTTGAGCCGTTCATCGGTGCGCTTAGGGAACTTGGGGTCACCAATCACGTGCAGATGGCGCTCCTCGGTGGAATTGTTGAAACCGGCGTCAAGCTTGCGGAATCCGGAATGCCTGCAGAAACCGTCATAGAGGGCGTCTGCAGCCAACTGGATTCGGCCATCGGGCCGTTTCAGCGCTAGGCCTACACCACGCCCGGTTTTAGCCTCTGGTTAGCCCTCGATGGGTGCGCAGAGCATCACAACAGACTCGTTCGACTCCGGGTCAAAGCGCTCGTCGTAAACCTCGAGGTGTGGCGCAAGCTTCTCCGTGAAACCAGCACCCGGCAGGTACTCCTCGTAGAACCACTTGGTGGTTTCTGCCAGCTCGTCTAGAGAACCAAGGTGCTCGCAAACCACGTAGTTGCTGGCCTTGACCTGGCGCACCTCAAGCGAACCCAATTCGTCCGGCCGGGAATCAACCACTAGGCCCGCGAAATACTCCATCTGCCCAGGCTTCGCGTTAGGCTCCGAGCTTGGCAGGATAAGGCCTACCGCCCAACCGAACTCAAACTCATCGGCTTCATCCAAGGCGTCGAATACGCTGCCCCAGAGCTGCGGGATCGCGTCATCGGCGTTGTGGTTGGGGGCCAGAACCGAGACAAACTGGCCGGATAGACCGACCAGGGTCATCGCAGGCAGGTGACGGGTCTCAACGAATGCGGTCATGGGCAAAGTCTATTGCTGGCTGGCCTAGCGGGCTAGGTAGTTGCCCAGGTTGTCGAAGTAACTCTCCATGCCAGCCTGGGCACGAGGGGCCTCACCCTCCGGAAGCTGGCCAAACTGGCTGAACTTCACCCAGCTGGAACCGTTGCGGTCCTCAAACTCAATAACCACCTGATGAGCAAGGTCGGAAGGCTCACGCTTGGCGAACTCCTCGGCGTCCTGTGAGTAGTGCATTGAGTGGACAAGCTTCTTTTGGAACTCAACCTCGGAGTACCAGCCCCAGAAGTAGGCCACCATGCTGTACTGCGGAACATCCACTCCCACAGTCCAAAGACCGCCCTCTGCGGCTACGTTCTGCACGCTGCCCAGCAGTACGGACAGGTCGGTTGGCGAGTACCAGTCCTGAAGCGCGGCGGGGCTAACCCAGGCGTCCCAAAGGGCATCGATGGCCACCGGGTATTCGCGTTCAACACTGTATAGGAATGGCTTAGTCATGCGGCAATTCTAGGCGCATAATAGAAGCGACGGGCATGCCCGTCCGATTGGAGGCGGTATCTATGATGTACAACTGCGATAAAGACACCTGCCAGTGCGGTGGATCCTGCCAGTGTGGCGGACACAA
>JBJTNC010000189.1:0-3078 GCA_046073865.1 Micrococcales bacterium
GTCAAGGAGATCAAGCTGCGCATGAAGAGCGGTGTTGAGGAGCGTGCCGAACAGCAGGCCGCCAACGCAGCCAGCATGCACTAGTTGAACTAAAGCGAAATCCCCCGTCAGAGTGGCGGGGGATTTTTCTTTACCCTGAAGGTTCGCGCAGGGTTGCGGCTATTCGGCGAGCGCCTCGAAGCTGACGTCCCTGCCCGCAAAGCGCTCACGCATCACCTGGATGGCCTCGGGGTTCTGATCCACCAGGATGAATCGCCTGCCGAGTTCAAGTGCGGCCGCGCCTGTGGTGCCTGAACCGCCAAAGAAATCTATGACCAGGTCGCCCGGATTGCTGGATGCCTGAATGATTCGACGCAAGATGCCCAGCGGCTTCTGGGTTGGGTAGCCCGTCTTTTCTCGGCCTGTTGGGCTGACGATGGTGTGCCACCAGACGTCGGTTGGAAGCTTGCCGCGCTCGGCCTTCTCGGGGGTCACCAGACCAGGCGCAATGTATGGCTCACGATCAACTGCATCGGAGTTAAACGTGTAGCGCTTCGGGTTCTTCACGTAAACCAGGATGGTGTCATGCTTTGCCGGCCAGCGGTTCTTGGCCTTGCCACCGTAGTCGTAAGCCCAGATGATTTCGTTCAGGAAGCAGTCGCGACCAAAGAGCGCATCCAGCAGCACCTTTGCGTAGTGGGCCTCACGGTAGTCCAGGTGTAGGTACAGGGTTCCGGTATCGGCCAGCAGGCGCCAGGCCTCCTCGAGCCTAGGCTCCAAAAAGCCCCAGTAGTCGGCGAATTCGTCATCGTAGGACAGCACGGTCTCACGCACTATCTGGTAGCGCTGACCCTTGAAGCCAACCCGATTGCCCTCCTCGGAGCGCTTGGTTGTGGTGACTCCGCGCTCCTGAACCCTGCCCGTGTTGAAGGGTGGGTCGATGTATATCAGCTGCGCGCAACCATCGGGCATAAACTTCAAGGCGGGGAGGTTATTACCAATAACCACTTGACCCTGGGACACCGGTTGGCCTGGGATTTGAGTCACATAGAGAGATTAACAGCATGGAACCGAACGTCGTTCACAACACAGACCTGCGCCGCTACGAGATTTGGATTGGCGACGAGAAGGTTGGTCACGCCGACTACAGCGTGCGCCCTGGCGAGATCCACTTTGTGCACACCGAAGTTGACCCGGCCCACCAGGGTAAGAACCTGGCCGCTATCCTGATGCGCGAGACCCTGGCCGATGTTCGCGAGAAGGGCAAGGACAAGGTGGTTCCCGTTTGTTCCTACGTGGTTCGCTACATGGAGCGCCACCCTGAGACCCACGACCTACTGCTGAACCCCATCGAGGACGCGGTGGCCGCATGCCAGATTCCCAAACCTGAGAAGTTTGCCGCCAAGCACAACCTTGAGATGAAGAAGAGTGACCAGTAGCTACTGGAGTCGCGACTGGTATCTGGAGTTCAGTAACCAGCTTGCGGCCAATATCACCGCCCTCGATGAGGCCATCGGCCTGATTCTGGTTGGCTCCACATCGGCAACCCACCGGGTTGACGAGTGGTCGGACCACGACTTCTTCCTGGTGACCGTTGAGGGTAGCGGCGAGCTCCTGAGGCAGGACCTCTCCTGGCTGCCATTCAACGATCAGATTGCCTGGGCCACCCGCGAGACCGCTCACGGACTGAAGGTGGTTTATGAGTTCGGCCACGTTCTCGAGTTCGCGGTTTTCAACGACTCCGAGCTGGAACTAGCAAAGGTGAACGCGGCAACTGTTGCGGTTGATAAGACGAACATTCAGGCTCGCGTTGACGCACTTCGCACCGCGAGCGAACCGGCACCTGCGGACTGGGATTCGGAGCTGGAACTGCTACTCACCCACATCCTCATCGGAGTTGGCCGTGCCAGGCGCGGCGAGACCCTGATTGCCGGACAGCACACCCGAAGCTACCTGCTCGGTCACGCACTCGGGCTGCTGGGTCACTGGATTCCGGCGGAGGCCGACACCCAAGGATCGGTGGATAACCTCAACCGCTTCAGGCGCTTCGAACAGCGCCACCCCCTGCTTGCCCGCGAGATTGAGACCGCGCTTCAGGCGGACGTCGAGTCTGGGGCACGGCAGATTCTGGAACTGCTTGCCCGCACCGATCCAAACCCGAGCGACGCCAAGAAGTTTGCCCTGGTTCGGGCACGCCTCGGCTGGTAGGGCCTAGTCGGCCACCTTCTCGTCGAGCCACTCAACGAGGTCCGCTAGGACCTCCTCGTAGTTGGTCTCGTTGAACACCTCGTGCCTGGCGCCGTGGTAAACCACAACCTTCACGTCTCGCAGGCCCGCCTTCAGGTATGCCTTCTGCAGCAGGGTGTTGCCGCGCTCGCCTCCCAGGTGGTCCTCGCTACCGGCCAGCTGCAGCAGCGGCAGGGTGGCGCGAATCGTGCGCTTCGGCACACCAACGAGGCGAAGACAGTTTGGCAGACCGAAGGCTTCCATGGCGGTTTCCGGGAAGTTGAGCGGATCGTTTCGGAACGCCTCGGCCACACCCTCCTTGCGGCTCAGCCACTCGCCGCCAAGCGGCTTGGCGCCCTTGGCCACAAACTTGCGATCGTTACCGCCGTTTGGCAGCACACCCGGAACGGCCAGAGTGGAGCCGGTCAGCACAACAGCGCTGTAGCGGGAGCTATCGGTGTCCAGCAGGCGTTGGGCAATCAGGGATCCCCAGCTGTGCCCTAACAGAACTATCTTGCTGGTGGGATGCTCTCCCTCGATGATGGAGGTGAGCTCTAGTTCGTCGGTGAAGACGGCCCTCATGCCACCCGGACCCAGGCTTCCCTGGCGCTTGATGATGCCGGCGTTTCGCATGGAGACGCCGGTCTGGCCGTGGCCGCGATGATCGGTTGCGTAAACGTGGTACCCCGCGCGGTTGAGGTCCCTGGCTAGGTGGCCGTAACGATTTGAGTGCTCCCCCAGGCCATGAACCAACTGGACGATTGCCTTTGGATTGGCCACCGGCCATTCAAAAAGCGTGATTTCTACACCGTAGCTATCGGTGAAAGTGCGCTGAATCGGAAGTGTGGTCATGTCCACAGATTAGCGGTGTGG
>JBJTNC010000190.1:0-9979 GCA_046073865.1 Micrococcales bacterium
CCGAACTGCTCCACCCCGCGACGAAGTGTCCAGACTAGCACGAACGGAGCCGGAGGTCAAACCGGCCCCGTTCGCCCAGCTACTTTCCAGATGCCGCGATGGCAGCATCGATGGCAGCGTTCAGAGCCTTGTCCGCCTTGCCGTAGGCGGCCCAGTCGCCAGCCTGCAGCGCCGCGGACTTTGCCGCCATGGCCTTCTTGGCTGCCTGAAGCGCGGCGTTTAGGGCCGCGTTTCCGCTTGCGGGCGTGGTTCCGCCATTGCCGGAACCGGCACCGGTTCCAGTGCCAGCACCGGTGCCCGAGCCATCGCCGGCCACCGCGCCGCTGGATCCGGCGAAGAGGTCATTCAGCGCCGCATCGAGGGTGTCCTCAAAGGCAATCTTGTCGCCGAAGGCAACCAGAACCTTCTGCAGCAGCGGGAACGAGGTCTGGCCGGTGGAACGAACGTAAACCGGCTGGACGTAAAGGAGTCCGCCACCAACCGGCAGCGTGAGCAGGTTGCCGTCGAGCACCTCGGTGCTGCCCTGACGCAGCAGGTTGAGCAGCTTGCTCACATCGCTGTCGGAGTTGAAGTTGTTCTGAACCTGTCCCGGTCCGGGAACCACGGTGTCGCGCGGCAGTGTCAGCAGCTGCAACTTGCCGTAGTTGGCGCCCTTGACGCCCGCCTTTGAGCCAGCGTTGGAGTCGGCCACGAGGTAGCCGGTTAGAACGTTTCGGCTGGCGTCGCCCGCGGCCTTCGGAATGAAGGTGGTGTAGAGGCTGAAGTCTGCGCTCTTCACCTTAGGGGTCTGCATGCTCAGGTAGTAGGGAGGCTGGGCGAAGCTACTGTTGCTTGGATCGTTAGGAACCATCCAGGCGTCCTGCTGCGAGTAGAAAGAGCCCGCGTCGGTCACGTGGTAGGTGCCCAGCATGTTGCGCTGAATCTTGAAGAGGTCTCCCGGGTAGCGCACGTGACTGATCAACTCGCCAGACATCTTGGAGATTGGCTCAACGGTTGCAGGGTAGATCTTCTCCCAGGTGCGCAGCACGGGGTCCTTGGAATCCCAGGCGTACAGGTGGACCGAGCCATCGTAGGCGTCTACCGTGGCCTTCACCGAGTTGCGAATGTAGTTGACCGAACCCGAGAAGTTTCCTGGAACCTGCTCGCTATCAGCGATGGCCGAGTTTGGGTTCTCGGAGCGGGAGTATGGGAAGTGGCTGCTGGTGGTGTAGCCGTCAAGAATCCAAACCAGCTTGTGGTTTACAACGGCTGGGTAAGGGTCGCTGTCCAGGGTTAGGTAGGGAGCCACGGCCTTAACGCGGGTGAGCGGGTTGCGCTGGTAGAGCACCTGGCTCTTGGAGTCGATTCCGTTGGAGAGAAGAATCTGCTCGGACTGGAACTTGATGGCGTAGGCAACGCGATTCACCAGCGGGCCGAGGGATGGACCGCCGTTACCGCTGAAGGTGGTGTAGCTGTCCTGGGCTGAACCCTTGCCGCCCGGGTAGTCCATCTCAATTGGTGTGCCATTTCCGCCACCAACGATGGAGTATGCCGGCGAGTTCTCACCGAAATACACCTGCGGACGGTAGGCGCCGAGTGCACCGGTGGATGGGATGCCCGACTGGAAGAAGACCGGCTGACCATCCGAGGTGCGCTTGGTTCCGTAGGCGGCAACCACGCCGTAGCCGTGGGTGTAGACCAGCACCTGGTTGTACCAGCTCTGCGCCGCCGACGAGAGGCCGCTCTGGTTGAGCTCACGCACCGCAATAACGGTGTCCTGGAGCTTGCCGTCAACCTTGTAGCGGTCTACGTCCAGCTTGCTGCTGAAGTTGTAATACTGCTTGTACTGCTCCAGCTGGCGGAACGAAGGCGAAACAAGAATCGGGTCGATGATGCGGATCTGCGCCGCGGTCTGGGCATCGGCCTTGAGCGCATCGGCTGTGGCGGTGGTCTTGGCGTTGTAGTTCACGGTCTCAACACCGTCTAGACCGTAGGCGTAGCGTGTGGCGGCAATATTCCGGTTGATGAACTCGCCCTCGAGGGTGCGCTCGTTTGGAACCACCTGGAAGGTCTGCACCGCCCACGGGTAGATGCCGCCCAGGATCATCGATGAAACAATCATGAGTCCCGTTGCTAGAACCGGCAGGCGCCAGCGACCGGTGAAGGAAGCCAGGATGAAGGTGACCGCAACCAAGACGGCAATCCAGGTCATGATCTGAATGCCGGGGATAGTGGCGTTGACGTCGGAGAAAGTTGCGCCAGTGTAGAGACCGCTCGCGTTGTCGAGCAACTGATACTGCGATATCCAAAGCGAGAATGCCTCGAGCAGCACGAAGAAGAAAGCGGCGATGGCAATCTGAATGCCTGCAGCTTTGGCGATGCTCAGACGGCGGTTGGCAAACGAGATGGAGCCGAAAATGAGGTGGATGCCTAGGACGGTTGCGAGCGCCAAGAAGGCCAAGGTGGATAGGAAGCCGTCAAGCTGGCCGAGGAATGGAAGCTGGAACATGTAGAAAGATGCATCCAGGTGGAACTGCGGATCCTTCTGCCCCGACGGCGTGCTGTTGATGAACAGCAGAACGTTCTTGTAGGCCGGAGCTGCGCTGAGGCCCGCGAGAACTCCAACGATGATTGGGCCGAGCACGAGGATGGGCTTCTTGAGTGCCGCAATCTGGTTTCGCAACTGGGCCACCGGGTTTGCTGCTCCGGCAATTTGGGTGGCGTAAATGGGGCGGAACCTGAACGCCGACCAAGCGGCCAACCAGAACACGAGCGCAGCAAATGCACCGGCCGCCAGGAATAGCCAAACCTGGGTGAAGATGTTGGTGGTGAAGACCTTCAGGAACCCGATCTGCTGGAACCACAGGTAATCGGTGTAGATTCCGGCACTGTTCCAAACCACGGCACCGATGATCACAATCACGATTGTGGCGATTGCCGCCGGTGACAACTTAATGCTCTTCAAGAACTGCTCCTTATTTTGGGTGGTCAAGCCCACCACATCTTTAGGCTACTTGGTGCAGGTTGGTAGCCCAGAAACATTGTGCCTGGTGCCAATCTGCTTTACCGCGGCGAGCGCCTGGCTGAAGTTGCTCACCTTCACAACCTGGAGGCCGTTTGGAACGTGCCCCACAACCTCGTTGCAGTTTCCCTTTGGAGCCAGGAAGAACTTGGCTCCGCCGCGGACCGCACCGAACATCTTTTGGCGGATTCCGCCGATCTCTCCTACAACTCCGTTGTCATCGATGGTTCCCGTGCCGGCGATGATCTCGCCGCCGGTTAGCGAGCCGGGCGTGAGCTTGTCGTAGATACCGAGCGCAAACATCATGCCGCCGGATGGGCCACCCACGTTGGAGAGACTCAGCTTCACGTTGATTGGGAACTTGTAGTGGTTGCCAATCAGCACACCGATGCGCCAGGCGCCATCGATCTGCTTTGGAGTGAGCGCCACGGAACTGGTTTTGCCGTTGCGGAGGTAGGACACGGTGATGGCCTTACCCTTTGACTTCTGAACCATGGCTCGCAGCTCATCGAAGGTGGTGACGGACTTGCCGTTCACAAACTCGATGACGTCATCGGGCTTGAGCACGCCATCGGCGGGCGAACCCTTGGTGATTCCCGCAACATAGACGAGAGTCCCAAACCTGTAGCCGAGCGCCCTGAGCGCGGTTGCGGTGGCGCTGGACTGCGAGTCCTGCATCATCGCGGTGTTGGACTGCTCCACCTGAGTGGTTGAGACATTCTTTGGGTACATCTCGTCCACCGGCACAACCGCCATCGATGGGTTCATCATTGCGAGGACGGCCTCGTACCACTTTGCCGTCTGGCCGGGTCCGCCCTCCAGGTTCACGGTGAGGAGGTCTAGCGCGCCGTCAACCGGGTATGTCTTGGTGCCGGAAACCGTGATTACCTCGGATGAGCCGTCATCACCCAGGACGTTGAAAACCGGGCCGGGCGATTCGATGAGGTAGGGCGACGGCATAACCGCAACCGCGGCCAGGGCAGCAACCATGAGCCATGGGAAAAGTTTTGCCACCCAGCGAACCACCGTGTGGTTGGCAGGCTGCGGTTGCTGTTCTGGCTCATCGAAGTAGGTGGGCTGAGGCATGGTTTAAGACTAGGCGGGGTGTCTGACATCGTGGTTGTCGATGGGGTTAATCCCTCACGCTTAGGGCGAACATTAGGGCTATTTGAAGGCATTCAGAGCCAAGTTTGGCTCTAATTTCGTTAGCGTTATTGACAGAGAGGTTGGTGCCATGTCCAACTCAGAAAACAGCGACGAGGGCAACTTCGACCCGCGCAAGTTCAACCCTGCCGAGTTCCAGGCCTTCATGAAGAAGTACCTCGAAGACCCAGACTCCTTCGAAACCGCAGAACTGGCCAAGGCAGCCGGCATCCCCACCAATCCCGAACAGCTTCAGCAGCTATTCGACATGATCAGCACGTCGATTGGCCGCACCGGCGAGAGCGAAGGCGTTGACTGGAGCGTTGCCCTAAACCAGGCAAAGACGATCGCCCGTCAGCACAACCAGGCGGTTTCGGAGCTCGCCCGCTCCGAGTGGCTGGATTCCCTCAACATCGCCAACCTCTGGCTAGACCAGGCAACCGAGGTTGCAACAGTAACGGCAGACCCAAAGTTCCTCACTCGTGACCTCTGGGTTGAGGACGCAATGCCGCTGTTCAAGGCAATCAGCGAGCCCGTGGCCAACCGCCTCGCCACTGCCTTGAGCAATCACATGGCAAAGAACTCACCCGTCGAGCTCGAAGGCCTAATGGCCGAGGCCGGACGCCTGCTGCGCCACGCCGGCGGAGGCATGTTCGCCATCCAACTAGGTCAGTCCATCGGCAAGCTGAGCGAGAGGGTTCTGGCCGGTGGCGACATCGGGCTGCCCATCTTCGCAGAGCAGCGGCCGGCCTTCGTTCCCCAGAACCTCGCCGAATACATTTCCGAGCTGGGCGTGCCTGCCCAGGAGGCTCGCCTCTACCTGGCCGTTCGCGAACTCGCTCACGCCCGACTCTTCAAACACTCGCGCTGGCTGCGCGAATCCGTGGTCTCGCAGATTGTCGCTTACGCATCAGACCTAACCATCGATGAAGAGCGCATCATGACCGCCGTTGCGGAAACAGACATCACCAACCCCGACGCCATGCGTTCGCTACTGGAATCAGGAAGCATGCTGGCAGACAGAACTGCCGAGCAGCAGCGCGCGCTGGAGTCGATCGAGACGGTTCTGGCACTCATCGAGGGCTGGGTTGACGCGGTAACTCAGGAGGCAACCCGCCTGCTACCCGAGGCAACCCGAATTGGCGAGGCCGTGCGCAGGCGCAGGGCTGCCGGCGGCCCCGCCGAACTCACCTTCGGAACCCTGATTGGTCTTGAGCTTCGCCCCAAGAAGGTTAGGGAGGCAACCGCGATGTGGCTGCTCACGGGTCAATCCCTTGGCGCCGCCACCCGCGATTCGCTCTGGGACCACCCGGACATGCTGCCATCGATGCCAGAGATAGAAGACCCGGGCAAGCTATTGGCAAGGCTCCGGGGCGATGGTGATGACTTCGACTCGGAGCTCAAAAACCTGCTCGACTCCTAGCTGGCAGGGCTGTGGAAAACCAAAAACACAGATTCTTGGCATTCGCGAAAATCTGTGAATGGCCCTAAAAATAAACCCCAACCACCAGCTGCTGTGGCGTGACACCAACGTGCTTCAAATTGGGGTTGGCGCTCCCGCCGTTGTGCTGCAAAACCTGACGGCCGCCGAGGAACGATTCATCGACGCCCTCTACTACGGAGTTCCAGAGCAATCGCTAGTCCCAACCGCGAGTCAGCTGCGGGTGAGCCCGGAGCGATCAACCGAGTTGCTGAAGGCCGTCGACGGCCTTCTGATGACGACGCCGAGGGTTGAACCGGGCGATAAAGACTACTCGGCGGTTGCATCCTCAGAGCGGGCGCGCGCGAGCCTGGACAACAGGTCGGATCACAGGCTTGTGCTGGCTAGGCGCCGAGCCGCAACAGTTTTTATCGAGCAGATGGACGCAACCGGGCTCACGCTGCTTCTTGCCCTAGCGGCTGCCGGAGTGGGAACCGTGGTGAGCCGCGACTCTGGCTCGGTCACGCGGGAAGACGCGGCAAGCAACCTCTACCCCATCGCCCTCGTTGGGAGAAGCCGGGTTCCCGCCGCGCGCCTCATCCTGGATTCGAGTTGGCCGGGAACCAAACTGCTCAACTACAGCAAGCTGGGTGACCGCCGCACCGTGCCATACTCTCTCGCCGTGATCACATCAACCCTGGTCACCAACCCGGCTTCGGCCGCCTCCTGGCGAACCTCAGACACCCCGGTGCTGGAAATCCGGTATCAGCCCTATGGCGCGGAGGTCAGTCCCGTCCTCGATGGCTCCGACGGTTGCCTGGTTTGCAGAGACCACAGGGCCCAGGATGTGGACGCAAGCCACATCGCGGTCTCAAGCCAGATGCACCAAACCGAACTGCGATTCGATGACGGTGGCACCCGACTCGTTGCATGCGGGCTGGCGGTTGGCTCGATTCTCGAGTTCATTGACACCGGCTCCGCCCGAACCTCCCACCGCTACAGCAGGGAGACGGACAGGGTGGAATCGGCGGCCGGCTGGGGCTCGCATCCGGCCTGCGGCTGCCAGGTTTCTGCGGCAGTCATCTGAGCCGCAAGCGCTAGCAGCTGGCCATAAGACCTAGCCGTTAGCCCTAGCCGTTGCGGGACTTGACCAGATCTATGAACCGCGAAGGCTGACCGGACCAGCTGAGCATGAGCGACTTCTTTGCGCGCGTCACACCAACGTAGAGCAGTCGGTTCTCCTCCGCGATTGCGGCGTCGGTCTTGGCGTGGCTGATGGGCATCAGGCCTTCGCTAACGCCAACGATGAACACGTGCTCCCACTCCAGGCCCTTTGCCGCGTGCATGGTGGCGAGCGTGACGGCCGGGGCCTCGGGCTCGTGCTGAGTTCTCGCCCGCTCCTGAAGCTCTCCGTAAAACGCCTCGAGCGAGATCCCCTCCGGGAGTTCGTCTAGGACGTGAATTAGCGAGTCCAGGCTCTCGCGCTTTTCCGTGGTCGCGGCGTTGGCGGTGGCTCCCGAGCGCAGGTACCAGCCAAGGTCTCGGCAGATCTCCTGAACCACCTGGTGGGTGGGCTTGCCGTTTTTGGCAGCAACCTCGGCGTTGATGGCGCGCATCGCGGCCTGAATCTCCGGCCTCGCGAAAAAGCGCAGCCCGCCCTTCAGCTGATACGCCACCGATGCGTTGGCGAGCGCCACCTCAACCGCCTCGCTCTGCCCATTGACTCGATACAGAATGGCAATCTCCTTGGGCTTTACGCCCTCGGAAAGCAACCCCTTCACCCGGTGCGTCACGTAGGAAGCCTCATCGGCGGGGTTTTGGAAGGCCATTAGCCGCGGAGCCAGCCCAACCGCACCCTGGGCCTCGAGGTCGCTCACGCCCGCGTCACCCATGGCGGACTTGCCCGATCTCAGGCGGTTGGCGAAGCCAACAATTTGCCCGGTGCTTCGGTAGTTTCGGGTGAGTTCTATCTCGGTGGCGTTTGGGTAGCGCGAGGCGAAGCAGTGCAGGAAGCCGGCAGACGCACCCGTGAACGAGTAGATGGTCTGGTTTGGATCGCCCACAACACAGACATCGTTGCGGTCGCCCAGCCATACATCCAGCAGCGCCTGCTGCAGCGGCGAGATGTCCTGGTACTCGTCCACAGTGAAAAAGCGATACTGCTGGTGAACGTGTGCCAGGGCAACCGGCTCGGCGCGGAGCAACCCGAGGCACAGCACCAGCACGTCCTCCCAGTCAATCTGACCGGCGGCAATCTTGGTGTCCTCGTAGGCAACCATGAGGGACAGAAACTTTTCCCTGCTCAGGCCAGCGGGGGGCTTACGGTTCAGCGCCGCGTACTGGTCCAGAGTATGCATCGAGTACTTGCGCCACTCAATTTCCGCAGCGATGTCTCGCAGCGCGGCCGTATCAAGCTTCAGCTTGGCATCGTCCGCGAGCTTCCCGAGCAGCCGCGCCTTGCCCTCCATTACCTGCGGTGCCTTGACGCCGGCATACTGCGGCCAGAAGTATTCGAGTTGGGCCAGTGCGGCCGCGTGGAAGGTTCGGGCGGCCACATCGGGAACCCCCAGAGCCCTGAGCCTGGCGCGCAGTTCCGCGGCCGCCTTGTTGGTGTAGGTCAGCGCCATCACCCGGTTGGCGCTGAAGTATCCCTTGGCGATTCCGTAGGCAATTCGGTGTGTGATGGTTCTGGTCTTACCGGTTCCGGCTCCCGCGATGATGCAGGTTGGCCCCAGCAGGGCCTGCGCCGCCTGACGCTGCTGCGGATCCAGGGCCTGTAGGAGCGGGTCTAGGCTCTCAACTTCACTCATGGCTTGAAACACCGAGTGGCTCGCCGAGCCAGTGCTCGATTAGCGCACGGGCGATGCTGATTGGGCCGGGGAGCTTGAGGCTCCCATCGCGGTGACCGGCGACGATCTCGTCCCTGGTAAACCACTGCAGCTTCTCAATCTCTTCTCCATCCGGGGTAGGCGCCTGGTGGCCCAGGTCTGGATCCAGCCGTGCCGAGAAGCCCACCATGAGCGAGTTGGGGAAAGGCCAGGCCTGGCTTCCCAGGTAGTGGATGTCGCTGACCCTAACCCCGGCCTCCTCGAAGACCTCGCGCGCCACGGCCGCGGTCAAGCTCTCCCCCGCCTCAACGAAACCGGCAAAAACACTGAAGCGGTTTGCCTCCCAGACACCCTGCGAGCCGAGCAGGATTCTGTCCTGTTCGTCGGTTACCGAAACGATAATGGCGGGGTCGGTCCGCGGGAACACCTGGCGGTCATCGTTGAAGCAGCGCCGACTCCAGCCACCCTGTTGGATGACGGTTGGCTGCCCGCAGGCGGGGCAGTGGCGGTGACCTGCGTGGAAGTTTGCGAGCGCCAGCGCCTGGGCGAAAATGTTGGCATCGCGGGTTGCGAGGCCGCGTCCGGTGCGCCTGATTTCGCGCCAGTTCTCGCGGTTTGGCTCGAGTTGGTCGGCGCTGTTCTGGGAGAGAACGGCGAGCACAATGGGCGATCCCTCTGGTTCGGCAAAGCTCACTGCTTCGCCGAATGTGCTCGAGGTGGTTCGCCCCAGGTAGGCGCGCAGCTGGGCGCTGGGAACCTGCTCCACCTCAAAGAGTTTCAGGGTGTGCGGGGCAGCGGTTCCCAGCTCCTCGTCATTCACCAGCACCCGACCATCGAAGACAGGAAGGATGCGGGTGAGCGGGTTCTCCCAGAGCTCGTCGAAGAGGTCGGGATTGTCTCGCTGGAGGTAGTCTCGGTCCAGCGCGGGTAGGGCCATCGGCAGGTGAAGGAGATCCGCCATTCTGGTCTCCTTTCAGCAAGCGCGAAGGCTTTTTTGGCGTGGCAATCCGCCACTTTGCGGGTAAATCTACCTAACCTAAAACCATGGCTAAGTCACCCTTGATTTTAGCGGCGCTGGCCAAAGACGCCGTCCCCCAGTTGAACTTCGTTCGAGCCGTATCGCTCGACTCTGGAGACGGTGGGCACTTTGACTCCGCCCTGCTGACGGCCGACAGCGGCGAGCACTACGTTCTCAAGCAGGCTCGCAGCGAGGCGGCCGCCCTTGACTTGGACACCGAACTGGTTGTTCTTCGCGCACTGAACCCGTACCGAACCCACTTCCCGTTTGCGATCACCAAGCTCATTGGAGAAACTCGTGATGCCAAGGGCCGCAGGGCTCACCTCTTCAGCTACGTATACGGGCAGCCCGCCGACCTCCAGGACCTGCCGGGCACGAGCCCGCTGGCGACAAGCCTTGCCAACACCCTTGCCGCCATCCACTCGCTGCCGCTTTCGGTGGTTGAAAATAGCGGACTACCGGTTTATTCCCCGGAGACAAGCGTGCGCGAGGGCGTAGCAGCCATGGATCGCCTCGCGCAGTCCGGTCGCATCCCGGCCGTCCTGCTGAATCGCTGGGAGCGAGCCTTC
>JBJTNC010000191.1:0-3904 GCA_046073865.1 Micrococcales bacterium
CGTATCCAACCCTAAAGTTGGGGACCGCGTGTATTCGCGGCCAACTACCGGTGAAGGTGGCGCACTCACCGCCCGAGTCTCCGTAAGGCAGTCTGAGGTGTCCCTAATGCCTGCGGGTTGCACATTCGAGCAAGCCGCCGCCGTCCCTCTGGTTGGCCTCACGGCTTGGCAGGCCTTGGTTGACCTCGCAAATCTGGCACCGGGCCAACGTGTGCTCATTCACGGAGGTGCCGGTGGCGTTGGCATCATCGCGGTTCAGTTGGCCAAACACCTGGGTGCCCACGTAACGGCAACGGCGAGTGCCGCCGATCTAGAGTTCGTCTCAGACCTGGGTGCCGATGTGGTCCTCGACTACAGAACGCAGGACTTTTCCGCGCTGGGTCGGGTATTCGACCTCGTCTTGGACAGCGTTGGCGGCGAGACCCTTCTCAAATCGCTCGAGGTTCTAAAGCCCGGCGGGCTTGCGATTGGGCTCACCGGACCGGCAGACGCCGAGTTCGCAAAACGCTTGAACGCAAACTCAGTTGTTTCACTCCTGGTGAAGCTCCTGGCCTCAAAGGTGACGAGGAAGTCCGCGAAGCTCGGTGTGCGATACCGATTCATGTTTATGCAACCGAACGGCTCACAGCTGGGCCAGCTCACGCGTCTCATCGAAGCTGGCTCAATCAGGTCGTTCGTGGGTCGAACCTACTCGTTTGAGCACGCTCCCGAGGCGCTGGCAGACCTGGTTCAGGGCAAGGTTCGGCGTGGAAAGTCCGTTGTCGTCCTAGATTGATAGTTGTGAACACGATGGAACGCCAGGGGTTGCTGTGAGTGGCGAACTAACCGCGCCTGCCGGCAGGCGGGCCAGAAACAAGACCGCCAAGCTGGAACGAATAAAGGCCGCAGCTAGGGAGTTGCTAGCAGCTTCCGGAGCATCAGGCCTCACCACGGCGGCCGTCGCAAAGCGCGCAGATGTTGCAGCCGGAACGCTTTTTCTCTACGCCAAAACCAAGGGGGAGCTACTTCTGCTGGCGCAGAACACCGACTATGAGTCAGCCCTTGAAACTGGGATACCTGCATCGGAATCCTGCGATGACCTGTTTGGTGCGCTTGACGCGCTCTGGGCTCCGGTTTTTGCCTGTAATCGTAAGAACGTTGAAAACGGACGAGCCTACCTCCGCGAGGTCATGTTTGGTAACCCGGGGGATCCGAACCATGCTCAAGCCATTTCCCACATGCAGGCCACCGAGGCCCAAACGGCGCGCCTAATCGCCAAATTCAGCAACATTTCGGGCGATGAAGCGGCAGCGCTGGCCGTCAATGTTTCGGCAATCGCCTTTGTGCTTCTCTCCAGCCCGCTCAGCGCTGAGCTGGACGTTGAGAGTCTGATTTCGTCATTGATATCGCAGTGCCGCCTGATGCTGAGGGGTCTGTAACACTGGGGTTGCCCAGCTGTGGATAACTTTCTGCGCCATATTCCGCGCCGCTTCAAACTGGTCACATGACTAGTAAAGAATCCAAAAGTAAGTTCTCAAAGCACATTCAAAGCGACCGCGGGGACGTCCCGGGTTGGGTGTTGATCACCCTGATGACTGCCGGTCTCGTTGTGGTGCTCTGGGGTCTAGCCGCCCCGGCCCTGACCGGAATCTTCAATCAGGCGGTAACCAAAGTTGTCACATTCTGATCGAGGTTCCGCCCCGATTGAATTCTTAGCCTTCGGGGTTACCGGGTTTCTCGCCCTTATCGCTGCAAGTCAAATAATATTCGCCGGCTACCTCTCTCTGGTTGCCTACGATGTGGCTTCCGAAGGCGCAACACTCGCCGCCACCGCTGATGCCTCCGGTGCCGACGTTCTGGAACTTGCCCGGGTGGCTAGTGCCTCTATTGTTGGCGGTTTAGTGCCAGAGGTGAGCGTTGATCACCGCCAACTACTCTCAGCCAGCACCAGCCGTGTTGTTGTCAGGCTTACCAGCCCTCTTCTGGGGTTTGGAGGAATAACCATTGAGCAGAGCTCGCAGGCCGTTGACGAGTATCGCTAAATCCGAGGCTGGCAACATCGGGGTGGAGTTACTGGTGTTCGGTTTGATCGCGCCAATACTGATAGCCGTTGGAAGCCTGAACCTGTTTGCCGTTGAACGCCACAAGCTGGCTGCCCAGCAGCTGGCACGCGAATTGGTGCGAATAGAGTCCAGGAATGATGCCGGGGCCCGGGAATGGCCGGTTGCGGTTGGTCTGGTTGCCGATGACCTGGGTATCGAAGTAAATCAGATTGCCTACAGCGTGAAAACTTCCGGCAGCCTCGTGCACGCGCGGGTCAGCCTGCTTGGGGTAACTGAAACGGCTGTGATGAGGGTGCAAAAATGAGCCGGGGAGTTCGACGGCTGAAGAGCGACCATGGCTCCGCCCTCCCCATTTTTCTCTTCGGAGTAATCTTCCTTATCGTCATGTCCGTCGTCTGTCTGCGAGCTGGACAGCTGCTCGAGGCGCAGCGGCGCATCAATGCGGCAACCGATTCCGTGGCGCTAGACCTGGCCATGCGACTAAACGGGCAAGCCGCAAGTGAGGCACAGCTGACGTCTTGGGCAATCGCGGACATCGGTGAAATGTATGGGGCGGAGAACCTTGAAATCGATGCCATCGAATCCTCGAGTCCGGGAAGAGCGAGCGTGAGGTTGTGTCAGCAGGTTTCGGCTGAGCGCGTCTGTGCGCAAAGCACAGCGGAGGCTCGCTAGGGGAGCGCTATCGAATGCCGAATCTTGGCGGGTATTTCCATCCCAGCCATGCGCCAACCACGCTTACGCCGGCAAAGCAAAGCACTGCGCCTGGCAGGGTGATTCCCACAGTCAGCGCGGAAAGCAGTACCGGGGTTACGGCCACGCCGGAGTCTATGAGAAGGCGATAGGCGGCCAGGAACTCGTGCCTGGCGTCGTGAGGAGCAAGATCGGCGCCAAGGGTTAGCACAATGCCTGAACCAAGCGCGTTGGCGAGGCTCATAAGCAGGGCAACCAGGAGGAATCCGGTCTCGTCGTGTGCAAACACCAGGGCAAAGTGGGCCAGCGACATGCCGATGGCAGTTGGCACGAGCGCCGCCCGCCTGCCCCAGCGGTCCATGATCTGCCCGCTTGCGTAGAACAAGACGAAGTCCAAGAAGCCAGCCACACCGATTATGAACGCGGTGGTGCCGGGGTGTAGGCCAATGTATAGGGCCCACAGCGGCAGGCCAAGCTGACGCACTGTGCGCAGCATTCCCACGATGGTGGCGGACATGCCAACGGTTGCCAACTTGCGCCATTCGCGTCGCGCAATGGCGAGGGTGCTGCCGTGGTGGCGGCTGGCGGAATCTGGCACTGAGTCTGCAGGGGTGAGCAGCAGCACAACACCCGATGAGACGCAGAGCACGGCACCGGCCAGATACACCAGGTTATAGCTGGCCACATAGATTACGGCCGATGCCACGATTGGTCCGATGAAAGCACCGGCCCTGAACATGCCACCCAGCAGCGAGAGCGAGCGGGCGCGATGCGTCAGCGGCACGTGCTCGCTCATGAAAGCGTGTCGGGCAAGCGCGAAGGTTGAGATCATGGCGCCTGCCACAAATACCGCAATACCCATCAGCAAAAGGTTGGTGGCCAGCATCGCCCCGATGAGCGCGGTGGCGGCAACCCAGGACGACCACATCATGGCGCGGCGCTCGCCGAGTTTGTGCACCAGTTTGGCTGCAGGGATGTCGAATGCAACCGTGCCGATCATGGTGAGCCCAGCAACCAGACCCGCTGTGGGTAGGTTGGCGCCGAGGTGTTCTGCCGCGGTTGGCAGGATGGGAATGATTGCACCCTCACCGGAGGAGAAGAGCATCGACGGCACAAAAACGGGAAACACTAGGTCACGTTTTCTGAACTGCGGCATGCTCACCAAAACAGCC
>JBJTNC010000192.1:0-4646 GCA_046073865.1 Micrococcales bacterium
GTTGCGGCAACTCGCTTGACTTCAGCAACCCGCACGTTGTGCAGCTAACCATGGACAGCCTGCGCTACTGGACCGAGGTGATGCAGGTTGACGGCTTCCGATTCGACCTAGCCACCACGCTCGCCCGCGACTCCAGCAACACATTCGACCCAAACCACCCGCTGCTGCAGCAGATGCAGCACGACCCAATCGTCTCCAGCGCCAAGCTCATCATGGAGCCCTGGGATGTGGGCCTCGGCGGCTGGCAGACCGGCAACTTCCCCGAGCGCTTCAGCGAGTGGAACGACCGCTTCCGCGACAGCGTGCGCAGGTTCTGGTTGACCGACCTAGCTGATGCCCGCAACAGCGGTAGCTACTGGAACGGCGTGGCCGACCTCGCAACCCGTCTGGCCGGTTCGCAGGACGTCATGGGTGGCGGCACCAACCCGCTTGGCACCGTGAACTTCATCACCGCCCACGATGGCTTCTGCCTGAGAGACCTGGTCTCCTACAACGTGAAGCACAATCAGGTGAACGGCGAGAGCAACCGCGATGGCACCAGCAACAACTACAGCTTCAACTTTGGAATAGAGGGCGACACCCAGGACGCGGACATCCGTGCGCAACGCCGCAAGGCCGCCCGCAACCTCCTGGGCACCCTGCTCTTCTCATCGGGAATCCCGATGGTTACGGCCGGCGATGAGCGCGGCAAGACCCAGCAGGGCAACAACAACGCCTACTGCCAGGACAGCGCGCTCTCCTGGATGAACTGGGATCTAACCCGCCCGCAGCGTGACGTACAGACCACGTTCTCATACCTCACCAAGCTGCGCCACGAAAATGCATCCCTCAGACCAAACAACCCAAGCTCGTGGGAGCGCCTGGAGGTTGGCCTTGACCGAATCCGCTGGTACAACGCCGATGGCGGAATCATGACCAACGAGAACTGGAACGACCGCAACACGCGCACCCTCCAGCGCCTGGCGGAGCACCTGGACGCGGACGGCACCAACAACCACACGCTGCTGATCATCCACGGTCGAGAGGCCGAAACCAAGATTCAGCTGCCCAAGGACGCCGGTTTCGAGCGCTACGAGGTGCTCTGGAACAGCGCCTTCGAGGTTCCGCAGACCGAACCCAAGCAGATTTCCGCAGCCGAACCACTCACCGTCTCCGGTGCATCGATGGTTTTGCTGCGCGTGGTTCGCTAATTCGTGCGCTAGATCGTTCGCTTCCGAATACAACGAACGCGTAAAACCTTTGGGCTTTAAGACACCCCGTGGCACCGACTTCACTAAATTACAAAGTGTGAGCAAAGGCACTACAACTCAGGTTCCCATCACCACCAAGATTGGGCGAATCCCCATCCTGGCGGTTAGTCCGGTGGTTGAGGGCGGCCAGTATCCCGCCAAGGGCTACGAGGGCGAGGTAATCCCCTTCAGCGCCAAGGTGTTCCGCGAGGGCCACGACTCGGTTGCCGCAGAGGTTGTGCTCACATCCCCCACCGGCCGGGTCTCGGTGCATCGCATGCACGCCGGGGCTCCAGGAACCGACCTCTGGCACGCTTCGGCGCAGGTAAAGGAGCAGGGTCGCTACAGTTTCGCGATCCGCGCATTCGAGGACGGCTACCTCACCTGGCACCACAACGCTGAGATCAAAATCCACGCCGGCATCGATGTTGACCTCATGCTGCTGGAGGGCGTGAACCTCTTCACCCGCGCGGCAGGTGAAGCCGAGCGAAGCAAGGCATCGGTGGCACTGCTGAACGGCCTGGTCAAGACGCTCCAGGACACCAAGCTGGACGGAAACGCAAGGCTGGCAGCCGCAGAGGCGCCAGAGATTGTTGCAACCGTCACCGCCGAACCGATTCGTTCGCTAGTTACGCTTTCCGAGACCTTTGCCATCAACGTCGAACGCAAGCTGGCGGGATTCGGTGCCTGGTACGAGTTCTTCCCCCGCTCCGAGGGCGCCAAGCTCGACCCCGAGACCGGCGTGTGGACGAGCGGAACCTTCAAGACCGCCGGCGAGCGCCTGGCCGCCGTCAAGGCCATGGGCTTCGATATTCTCTACATGCCGCCCATCCACCCGATTGGCACCGCATTCCGCAAGGGCCCAAACAACACCCTCACGGTTGGCCCGCAGGACCCGGGTTCACCTTGGGCGATTGGCAACACCGCTGGAGGCCACGACACCATTCACCCGGACCTGGGCACGATGGCTGACTTCGAGGCGTTCGTAAAGAAGGCCAACAAGCTCGGGCTCGAGATTGCCATGGACCTTGCGCTCCAGGCATCCCCCGACCACCCCTGGTTGAAGGAGCATCCGGAGTGGTTCACGGCTCGAGCCGACGGCAGCATCGCATACGCTGAGAACCCTCCCAAGAAGTACCAGGACATCTACCCGATCAACTTCGACAACGACCCCGAGGGCATCTATCACGAGGTTTTGCGGATTGTTGAGCTCTGGATCTCCAAGGGTGTGAAGATCTTCCGCGTTGATAACCCGCACACCAAGCCCGTGAACTTCTGGGAGTGGCTGCTGGGTCAGGTCAACTCCAAGCACCCGGACGTGATCTTCCTGGCTGAGGCCTTCACCCGCCCATCGATGATGCACACCCTTGGCAAGATCGGCTACCAGCAGTCTTACACCTACTTCACCTGGCGAAACAGCAAGTGGGAGCTTGAGCAGTACCTCACCGAGGTTGCCCACGATAGCGCAAACTTCTTCAGGCCAAACTTCTGGGTTACCACCCCGGACATCCTCACCGAGTACCTGCAGTTTGGTGGCCGAAACGCGCACAAGATTCGCGCAGCCCTGGCCGCGATGGCAACCCCAAACTGGGGAATGTACGCGGGCTACGAGCTGATTGAATCGGTTGCAAGGCAGGGCGCCGAGGAGCACGTGAACTCCGAGAAGTACGAGTACAAGCAGCGCGACTGGGCGGGCGCTGAGGCCGAGGGCAAGAGCATCGCCCCATACGTGACCCGGCTGAATCAGATTCGCCACGAGAACGAGGCGCTGCACTACCTGCGCAACCTGGAGATTCACCCCAGCGATGACTCGGCCGTGATCTGCTTCAGCAAGCACGTTGCCGCCGAGCACTCGGCGTCGGGCAAGGCAAACACCATCATCGTGGTGGTGAACACCGACCCGCACTCGGTGCGCGAGTCAACCGTGCACCTGAACCTGGCCAAACTTGGGCTAGGCGCAGGGTCAACCTTCACCGTGACGGACCTCATCACAGGCGCCTCGTTTGTTTGGGGCGAGCACAACTACGTGCGGCTCGACGCCTTTGTTGAACCCGCCCACGTGCTCCGCGTAGAGCACTCCTAGATTTGAGAGACAGGTAGCAACCATGGCCGAAAAAGATCCATCCGAGAAGGCACCCGCCAAGAAGCCGGCGGCAAAGAAGTCGGTTGCCAAGGCCCTGACGCTCCCGCCGCTGGACGGCCACGCTCTCTGGAGGGTGAGCGTTGGCTCGCACCACGACCCGCACTCTGTGCTGGGCGCTCACCTCATTGAGGGTGGCCTTGCCATCCGTGCGCTCAGGCCGCTGGCGGTTACCGTTTCGGCCAAGCTGGAGGATGGAAACGTTGTTGCCCTCAACCACCTGGATAACGGCGTCTGGCAGGCGGGCATCGAGACCAGCCACATTCCCGACTACCGCGTGATTGCAACCTACGAAGACGGCAATGTCTGGGAGTCGGATGACCCTTACCACTACGCGCCAACGTTGAGCGAGTTTGACCTGCACCTGATAACCGAGGGTAGACACGAGGAACTCTGGCGCGCTCTCGGCTCGCACGTGATCCAGATGGAATCCAAGCTGGGTGCATCGCAGGCAACCAAGTTTGCGGTTTGGGCACCTAACGCCCAGTCTGTTCGCGTGGTTGGCGACTTCAACCACTGGAACGGCGTTGGGCACGCCATGCGCGTCATGGGCTCCAGCGGCGTTTGGGAGCTGCTGATTCCGGGCATCGGTGCCGGAACCAGGTACAAGTACGAAATCCTCACCAAGGATGGCCACTGGATCACCAAGATCGACCCGCTGGCGCGCGCCACCGAGGTTCCGCCGGCCACCGCATCGATTGTGACCGAAAGCAGCTACGAGTGGTCCGATGCCGCCTGGCTGGAGGAGCGCGCGAAGCGTGACGCCCTGAAGGCCCCGATGAGCATCTACGAGCTGCACGCGGGCTCGTGGCGTCCAGGCCTGAGCTATCGCCAGCTGGCTGACGAGCTAATCCCCTACGTTCAGCAGCTTGGCTTCACACACGTGGAGTTCATGCCGCTCGCCGAACACCCCTACGCGCCATCGTGGGGTTATCAGGTCACCGGCTACTACGCCCCAACCAGCCGCCTGGGTTCCCCCGATGACCTCCGCTACCTGATTGACCGCCTGCACCAGGCCGGCATCGGCGTGATTTTGGACTGGGTTCCAGCGCACTTCCCCAAGGATGAGTGGGCCCTCGGCCGCTTCGATGGCGTGCCGCTGTATGAGCACGACGACCCACGCCAGGGCGAACACCCGGACTGGGGCACCTTCATCTTCAACTTCGGGCGCCACGAGGTTCGCAACTTCCTGGTTGCCAACGCCAGCTACTGGATCGAAGAATTCCACATCGATGGCCTGCGCGTTGATGCCGTTGCATCGATGCTGTACCTCGACT
>JBJTNC010000193.1:0-2792 GCA_046073865.1 Micrococcales bacterium
ATCTGTCCGGGTTCGGCGGTTAGGTTCACGTTGTCGTTTGCCACCAAGGCACCAAACTTTTTGGTGATGCCTCTAAGTTCCAGCTTCATTGCTTTCCCGTTCTCGGTGCACCCACATCGGTGCGCATTTCGAATTCAGTCTAACCTCGCAGAAACGGAAACGGGGGGCCGCAATAGCGACCCCCGCTCCCTTGTGGTTCTGAAGGTTTCGAACTACTTTGCGTAGATCGAGGTCACCTTGATCTTGCCCGAGATGATGTCAGCCTGAATCTTATCTAGTTCAGCCTGGATACCACTTGGGTACTTAACCTCGTGCTGAGGGGCAATCATCACTCCGCCGTTGGCTAGGGTTCCAACGTACTGGTTTTCGTCGCCACCGGTGAACTTGCCGTCAACACCGCTCTTGATGATTTCTTCAACAGCCTTGGCCATCTTCTTCTCAATCGAGGTGAGGATGTTCTTCTTGTATGCGGCGTGGGTTGGGATGCCGTACCAGTCGCTGTCAACACCGATAACCAGGGTGCCTGGGTGGTCCAGGGTTGCCTGACCGGAGCCGATGCCCACTGGGCCTGCTACTGGAAGGATGATGTCAGCGCCCTGAGCAAAGAACTGCTCGGTCAGGGTCTTGCCCTTGGCCTGGTCGTTGAAGTCACCGGTTGCTGCCCACTTGCTGCTGTCGGTACCCTCTGCGCCGAGAACCTGAACGTTGGTTCCCTTCTTGGAGTTGTAGTACTCAACACCCTGCTTGAAGCCGTCCATGAAGATGGTTACGGATGGGAACAGCATTCCGCCGTAGGTTGCGACCTTGCCGGTCTTGGTGGTGCCGGCTGCCAGGTAACCGGCCAGGAATGCTGCCTGGGCGGTGTCGTACTGGATTGGCTTTACGTTTGGCAGGCTGAGCGGCGAGTAGTCGTCGTTGCTCAGAGCCGAGTCGATCA
Source organism: Micrococcales bacterium (assembly GCA_046073865.1). Taxonomy (GTDB): domain Bacteria; phylum Actinomycetota; class Actinomycetes; order Actinomycetales; family Microbacteriaceae; genus Rhodoluna. Next base: position 938 of record JBJTNC010000193.1, read on the forward strand.
GTGCGTAATCGATCGACTTGTTGGCCTTTGCCGAGTCGCGAGTTGCAACCGCCAGGTTGAAGCCAACGTTGACGATGAGGTTACACTTTGCGTCAACCATGGCCTTTACGCCCGAGACATAGTCGGTCTGGGTGGCGTTGTTTGGCGACTCAACGGTGCCAACCTGGACGCCGAGGTCCTTCTGTGCGTTCAGAAGACCGTTGTAGGCCTCCTCGTTGAACGAGGCGTCTTTGAAACCGCCGGAGTCGGAGACCATACAGGCCTTGTAGTTGATTGGCGCGTGGGTGGTTGCGGTTGGCGCCGATGCACAACCTGCAATTGCCAGGCTGGCGGCGGCTACGACGCCGAGCGCTGCTGCACTGCGAGTGAATAGCTTCACTTAATTCCTCCTGTTTTGTACTGGGCGCATCTACGCCCAACGGCTTCAGACTACCCGCAGAAAAGGGCTTTCGCGTGACTAGAAGGATTTATTAACAGATACGTTACAAAGGGGATACTTGGTTAACGGTTAACCTGGGAATTCCGCATAAACCAGGGTGCCGGCCGCGAACTCCTGTGCCAGCTTGTCAACCTCGCCAGCAACTCCGTCGCCCCACGAAACCGAGGCCTCCGGGGTGAGCGTGGCGTTGTACTCGTATTGACTGATTGAGTCTGCGGCAACGGGCGTCGGGCTGGCAACCGCGCCACCCATGGAGCGCTGAACCTCATCGATGACAGTCTGCGAAACCGGCCGGAAAATCGAGGCCAAAACCGTGTTTTTCATCGTGCTAAAAGCGGTCTCGTTTGCCCAGTCGGAGTCGGTTCCAATCACGTATCGCTTGGCGGAGGCGGCCATGGAGGCAACCGAGGATCCCTCTACTCCAAGCGGCATGATCACGTCCGCTCCCGCATCGATGGTGGACTGAGTCAAAAGGGCGAGCCTGTCGTCACCCGCACCGGCCGGAAGGTAGTTCCACTGCCTGGGGTTGGCTCCCTCGGCGTTCTTTACCCGCACCGATGCACCGGCCTGCTGATTGAAGATTTCCACGCCCTGCCGGAAATACCAGATCTGCTGACGCACGCCGGCCACTCCGGCTCTGGCAATCACGCCAACTACGGCAGATGACGAGCGGGCCGCGGCCAGGTAGCCAGCCTGGATCAGCGCCAGCTTTGAGTTAAAGGTGATCGCATCCAGGTTGGTGCCTGATACCTCGCCACCACCGACCTTGCCCTCGAAACCAAGGATTGCGAAGCGCACGCGCGGGTTGCCGTTTGCTAGCGGAATGAGCGAGGTGGCGCTTGCCGCTCCCACTCCAATGATTAGCCCGCAGCCTCGCGCCACAAGCTTCCTTCCGGCTCGGCGAACCGCGGCGTCGCCGTCGCCTGAAGCAAGTTCCACGGCGGAGATTGATTCGCCAAACTGGGCGAGCGACTGCATGAGACCGTAGCGAGACTGTGCGTTCACACCGGAGTCCGCGAATCCCGCGGGGCTGGAAATGAGGCAGGCCTTGAAGTTCACGGGGGTAGGGGTTGCCGAGGAAACCACCTGCGCGCAACCGGCCAGCATGGACGAGGCGGCGGCAACTGCCGCGGCAAAGCGAAGGGCCCCGAATCTCATGAAACGAGCCTACCCGAGGCGGCTACCTGGACGGGCTCGCCCGGCGGCTGCGTCTAAAAGACTGGTTACAGCAGGTCGCTGTGACCGGTTGCCTTGAGCGCGTCGACAAGCTGCTTTACTCGCTGAGCGTGCTCCTTGGTGGTGACCAAGAGCGCATCAGGGGTGTCAACAACGATGATGTCTTCAACACCGATGAGCGCAATTAGCCTCTCGGAATCGCTAACGAGAATTCCGCTCGAGGAGTCCGCCAAGACCTTG
>JBJTNC010000194.1:0-12635 GCA_046073865.1 Micrococcales bacterium
GGGTGCTAAACCTCAAGCCGAGTCGCGAGGTTGGCGAGGCTTACTCGTTCCTCATGGAACTTCGGATGGACGAGGGCAGCATCGGTGCGGAAGAAGCCGAAAAACGCTTGCTTGCCTGGTGGAACGCACGGTAGTCTAGAAAGGTTGCGCCATTTGGCCTACCTGGCCCGGTGAGCAACATTTGCATTTACCCTCCTGTCATGGAAAGCCCATGGCCGTTCTCGTCCAAAGGAGGTGGGTTACTTATGCATCCTTATGAGGTCATGGTTCTCCTCGACCCAAGCGTCGACGAGCGTACCGTTGCACCGAGCCTCGACAAGTTCCTCAACGTCATCCGCAATGGTGAAGGCACCATTGAGAAGGTTGACATCTGGGGACGTCGTCGCCTTGCCTACGAAATCGCAAAGAAGACCGAAGCCATCTACGCCGTCATCAACCTGGTCGCTAAGTCGGCCGACGTTGACGAGCTTGACCGCCAGCTGAAGCTGTCGGAGGCTGTTCTTCGCACCAAGGTTCTGCGCGCAGACCAGGCAATCGTAAACATCAAGCCAGTAGATGTCCCTGAGATCACTGCTGCCGAGATCGCCGACACCAAGCCAGCACGCAAGCCTTCGGCTCGCGCTGCCAAGTAAGCCAAGAGAGAAAAGACTATGGCCGGGGAAGTAAACGTCACGATCGTTGGCAATCTTGCCGCAGATCCTGAGCTGCGTTACACCCAGGGTGGCGTAGCCGTCACCTCGCTCCGCGTGGGTTCAACTCCGCGTACCTTCAACCGTCAGACCAGCCAGTGGGAAGATGGCGAAACCGTTTGGGTTCGCTGCACCGCTTGGCGTGAGCTGGCTGAGTACATCGCAAACTCCCTGCACAAGGGTTCGCGCGTTGTTGTCACCGGACGTCTGAAGGCTCCATCGGCATACCAGGCAGCAAACGGCGAGGCTCGCGCTTCGCTGGAGCTCGAGATTGAGGACATCGGTGCTTCGTTGCTTCGCGCAACCGCCGTTGTTACCAACCGTGCTCGCGAGGCCGGTGCCGTGGGTGGTTCGCGAAACGACAACCCTTGGGGCGATGCTCCAGCAACCCGTTCTGCCGCTCCGAGCGACGACGCCTGGGCAAACCCAGGTGGCACCGCTGGACTAGACGACACCCCGTTCTAAATCTTTCAAGATCTATTTAGGAGAAAACATCATGGCTGCAAAGAGCGACCCACGTCGTAAGCCACGCAACGCCAAGAACGCCAAGCTTGCCCCTGTTAAGGCAATCAAGGTCGGCGTTATTGACTACAAGGACGTTGCAACCCTTCGCAAGTTCCTGTCGGACCGCGGCAAGATCCGCGCCCGTCGCATCACCGGCGTCTCTGTCCAGGAGCAGCGCCTCATCGCCCGTGCCATCAAGAACGCTCGCGAGGTTGCTCTGCTTCCTTACGCTGGCGCCGGCCGCTAAGGAGTAATTGAATGTCTAAGCTCATTCTGACCACCGAGGTAACCGGTCTCGGTGCCGCCGGTGACGTAGTAGAAGTTAAGAACGGCTACGCCCGCAACTACCTGCTTCCTCGCGGCTTTGCCGTTGTATGGAGCAAGGGTGGCGAGAAGCAGGTTGCACAGATCCGTGCAGCTCGCGAGGCTCGCGTTATCGCCTCGGCCGAGGAAGCAGCAGCCCTCAAGGCTGCCCTCGAGGCCGCAACCGTCAAGCTGGTCGTCAAGGCCGGCGTTGGTGGCCGTCTGTTCGGTGCAGTCAAGACCAGCGCAGTTGCAGCAGCAGTTGCAGCAGCGGGTCTCGGCGAGATCGACAAGCGCAAGGTTGAGTTCGTTGCACCGATTCGCACCACCGGCGCTCACGCTGCCACCGTGCGCATCAACGGCGACCTCGTTGCCAAGCTCAACCTTCAGGTTGTAGCCGCCAAGTAGCATTGCCTCAAAACGGTTGGCCCCTCTGGGTCACCCGTTTTGTATGTCTAGCGGTGGATTCGAGATGAATTCCGTTCATCTCTGGTTCACAAATGTGCGGAAAACACACGCGAACCTTCAAGGTTTTCCACAACCTTGAACCTGAAGTTTAGGGTTTCTTAAGAAACTTCTACACAGGCTTGAATCCCTTGTAAACAAAGGGATTTCGACAGATTTGAACAATTCATCAACAGGGTTATCCACAAGTTACTAACAGGCTTAACGGCGTGTTTCCACAGTTCTCCACATAGTTATCCACAGGCGGACTTGAAGGTTAAATGTCGGTGACCCATGCTAGCCATGAAGTATTAGGCCAATAGGAGGCATCAATGAGTTTGGCAGCCGTACCAAACCAGGAACCGGTCATCACCGGCAGGCAACTTCCTAGTGACAACCTTGCGGAGCAGAGCACCATCGGTGGAATGCTGCTTTCCCAGGATGCCGTTGCCGAAGTCTTCGAGGTTGTAAAGGCGGCAGACTTCTACGCGCCGAAGCACGAGATTATTTTCGATGCGATCGTCAAGCTGTACGGCAAGGGTGAGCCAACCGACATCATCACGGTTACGGACGAGCTCACCAAGGCGGGCAACCTGGTTCGCGCTGGCGGCGCAGAGTATCTCCACATGCTCACCAGCATTGTTCCAACCGCTGCCAGCTCTGTTTACTACGCTCACATCGTCCGCGACAAGGCGGTGCTTCGTCGCCTGGTTGAGGTTGGCACCCGAATCGCACAGATGGGTTACGCCAACGAGGGTGAGATCGAGGAGATCGTAAACACCGCCCAGGCCGATATCTACGCAGTTGCATCGCAGGGAATGGGCGAGGAGTTCAGCACCCTGGGTGACAGCATGCAGGAGGCCCTCGATGAAATTGAGCGCGCCTCCTCGCGCGGTGGCGAAATGGTGGGAGTGCCCACCGGCTTCGCCGAACTCGATGACATGACTCACGGCCTGCACGGTGGGCAGATGATCATCGTGGCGGCGCGTCCCGCCGTCGGTAAGTCCACACTGGCGCTTGACTTTGCCCGTAATGCCGCCGTGCGCTACAACAAGCCGGCCGTCTTCTTCTCACTAGAGATGAGTCGCGCCGAGATCGCCATGCGTCTGCTCTCGGCGGAGGCAAACATCCCGCTGCAGTCCATGCGCAAGGGAACTCTCGAGCCAACGGACTGGACCAAGATCGTGTCTGTCAGGGCATCGCTGAATAAGGCTCCGCTATACATTGATGACAGCCCCAACCTCACCCTGGTGGAGATCCGCGCAAAGTGCCGTCGTCTGGTGAAGCAGTACGGCCTGCAGCTGATTGTCATCGACTACCTGCAACTCCTCACATCCGGTAAGAAGGTTGAGAGCCGCCAGCAGGAGGTTTCCGAGTTCTCCCGTGCCCTCAAGCTGCTGGCCAAGGAGCTAAAGGTTCCCGTAATCGCCATTTCGCAGCTGAACCGAAAGAGCGAAGAGACCAAGGATAAAAAGCCAGACATCTCGCAGCTTCGCGAGTCCGGCTCGCTTGAGCAGGACGCCGACGTGGTGATTCTGCTGCACCGCGAGGACATCGGTGTGAAGGACAGCCCGCGCGCGGGTGAGGCGGATCTAATTCTCGCCAAGCAACGAAACGGACCTACCGGCGTGGTAACCGTGCTGTTCCAGGGCAAGTACTCGCGCTTCGCGAATATGAAACCATAGTGAAGTGCGTTTCCTAAACTTCCTTCGCCCAGCGGTCTTCCTAGAGGTGGGGCTAATCCTCACCTTCACCCACGAGCTCAACACAAAGGTGGGACTCACCGCGCTGACCAGCTTCGGCATTGGTTTCGCGCTAGTGAACGTGTTTGTCACCATGGTGCAGAAGCGCAAACTCACCGATGTGGAGACCCTGCCGCTAACCACCGTGGCCCTGCTCATGGCTCTGGTTGCGGCGCAGGTTCCAGCATCGCTGGGTGCAATCACCTACAGGATTCTGGTATCCGCGTGGGGATTCATCTCGGGCGGTATCGAGTTCGAACTGGCGCGCAGAGCCGGATTCAACACCCGAAAGGGCCGCGACCACAGGATCAGCCTGTTTCTTAACCTGGCGCTGGGAGTTCTGTTCGCCGTTGCCCACCTGGGTCCCCGTGACTCGGTTGGATTCCTTGGCGCATACATGACAATCACGGCCGTGTTCACAGGCATCGCTGTCTACTCAGAAGACAACCAGAAGTCCGCTTAATTCGCGGAACCTGGGGCCCTGCTAAGGGTTAGGCTTGAAGCATGACGAATCCGAATTCCAAAGTTGGCGTGCGCGTTTTTCTAACGCTGAGTTTTATCTCGGCCGCAATCGTGGGAATCCTCGTGTGGGGCGGCACCAGGCTCATCAATGAGTCTCTAATCTGGGCCGGCATCACGTTCATCGTGGTTTTGGTTACCATCGCCACCCTGGCGCTCATGGTCAAGGACGACGAGTTCGACCCCAGTAAGCCGCGCCTGAAGTAAGACTTAAGCCAAAACCCCGCTCGCAGTTACGAGCGGGGTTTTTAGCTTTGCGGCTACTTGACCAGGGATGCAATCTTTTGAGCAAGGCCAATGTAGGTGCCTGGCTTCAGTGCGAGCAGGCGATCCTTGGCTAGCTGCTCCAGGGCCAGACCGTTCACGAATGTGACGAGGTCTTCCCCCGAGACGCGCTTGCCGCGAGTCAGTTCCTTGAGCAGCTCGTACGGGTTGTCGATGTTACTGCGACCGGCGGCCACCTCGGCTCGAATCACGGTCTGAATGGCCTCGCCCAGAACCTCCCAGTTATCCAGTAGGTCGGCTGCAAGTACAGGCTCATTCAGTTCCAACTGACCCAGGCCGCGGGTCACGTTATCAACTGCAAGCAGGGAGTGGCCGAAGCCCAGACCGATGTTGCGCTGCGACGATGAGTCGGTGAGGTCACGCTGCATGCGGCTGGTCACCAGAGTGGCGGCGAGGGAATCGAGAATGGCGTTAGAGAGCTCAAGGTTGCTCTCCGCGTTCTCGAACCGGATTGGGTTCACCTTGTGAGGCATGGTGGAAGAGCCAGTGGCTCCGGCAACTGGAATCTGCTTGAAGTAATTCAGGCTGATGTAGGTCCAGACATCGGTGCAGAGGTTGTGGAGGATCCGGTTGAAGAGCGCCACCGAGGCGTAAAGCTCGGCCTGCCAGTCGTGGCTCTCAATCTGGGTGGTGAGAGGGTTCCAGGTAAGCCCCAGCGACTCAACAAATTCGCGCGACTCGGTCATCCAGTCAACCTGAGGGGCGGCCGCGACGTGCGCGCTGAAGGTTCCCGTTGCGCCGGAGAACTTGCCCAGATACTGGGCCCCCTTGATGCGGTTCAGCTGACGGTCGAGTCTGAAAACGAAGACCGCAAGCTCCTTACCGATGGTGGACGGCGTTGCGGGCTGGCCGTGGGTGCGGCTGAGCATGGGCACGGTGGCGTACTTTGCGCTCATTTCGCGAAGCTTGGCCATGAGCTTTTCAACTCGCGGTAGCCAAACCTGATTGACGGCGTCGCGAACGGTGAGGGCGTAGGACAGGTTGTTGATGTCCTCCGAGGTGCAGGCAAAGTGCGTGAGCTCAAGTACGTCCGAGCGACCAACCTGGTTCAGGCGCTCGCGGACGTAGTACTCCACGGCCTTCGTCGTGCTGGGTCTTCGCCTCGGTGGCCGCCAACTCGGCAACATCGGCGTCGCCAAAGTTACTAACAACCTCGCGCAGCTTGGCCATTTCCGCCTTGCTGAACGGGCGGTTGATTCCCAGAACATCGCGGTTGGCGAGGTGAATCAACCACTCCACCTCAACGTGGATGCGGGCACGGTTGAGGCCCGCCTCGGACAGATGGAAACCGAGATCGGTCACGGCTGGTGCGTAACGTCCATCGAGGGGGCTGATTGGCTGGGGAGAAAGTGTGCTCACCCTTATATTTTGCCCTATCGGGATCCACAGAGCCCAAAAGGCTAGTTCTCAACAGTTGCCAAGCAAACCGATGGAACCGGTGCACGAATAACAAAAACTTGGAGGCATGAGTTCACCCCTTGGCATACCAACCCTCCTGAGCCTGGCAACGGGCATGCTCTATCAAGTGTCCGGCGCCGTTGTCGATTGGGAGTGCCCGAGCAAAACCGCATTCGACAGAGACCTGCAGAAACTGATCCACGACCTCGAGGAAGCCGATAAGTACATAACCCTCGTGGCACTGGCGGAGCTTGCCGCGGTGGTGGCAGCATGATGCCCGAGAACTGCACGCCGCAGGGTTCGGGCACTCAGGGTTCAGGCGCTCAGGGTTCGGGCGCTCAGGGTTCAGGCGCTCAGGGATCAGCCGGGTCAGGTTCGAGTTCGCGTCCGCAGGGCTGGGGCCAGCGGCCACCGGTTCCCCTCATTCCCGCCACCCCACCGGTTCGAGTGGACCTGCACTCTCTGCGAACCGCTGGAACTTTGGTATTTTCGACCATCGCCTACATTGAGGCAACCTTGGCCGCGCTCGCCGAACAGCCGGCTGCCCTGGCCATGGGCTTGGTGAAGCTGCCTCCAATCATTCAGGATCTAGGGGCGCTGGCTAGGTCGTGCATCGCGGCAGCGGCCAACTACGAGCACGCGGAGGAGCGCCTGATTCCAGCGATGGAGACGACGCTCTCCCAAATCGCCCCCTTCGCGGCCGGAGTAGCAGTCACAGTCGCCAATCTGGCGGGCATAACCGACACCCCCGTAAACGTTCAGCGCGTGGAGTCGCTCGTTGGAAGGGCGGCAACCAACATCCAGAACCTACTAACTCGCCTCCAGGCAGTTGGCACTATCGGCGATATCCGCATCGAGGTATCGCTATCTGGGGACGAGGTGCCTGGCGGTAGGCCGGGGCGTCACTTCAACCTTTATCTGCCGGGAACCCAGAGCTGGAGCCTGCTTCCCCGTAGGTCCGTCTTTGATCTCAGATCAGATCTGGTGTCCATGGCGGGGTCTGTTGCATCGGCGGCGGAGCGCGCCACGCTGGAGGCCCTGAAGCGAGCAGGATTCGGTGCGGATGACACCCTCACCGTGATCGGCTACTCCCAGGGAGCCCTGGTCGGTGCCAACCTCATCGAGCACGGACTTGCAGGAAAGGTCTTAGGGCTAATTTCAATCGCGGCGCCCATCGACGCGATTACGCTGCCTGCCGGGGTGCGTGTCCTCAACATTCAGCACTCAAACGATCCGGTCCCAATGCTGGACCTAACCGCGGTCAGCGATAAACCCAACTGGTTCAACTGGACCCTGAGCCCGGCGGGCATCATCGGGCACTCGCTCGAGTCCTATCAGGCGAGCATCTCTGCGCTGGGAGCAGACAAGTTGGCAATGCTGAATCAGCAGCTCAACGGCCTACTGGATCAAGGTCGCGTGGAAATCCAGGACTGGACTGCCATGCGTACTCACTAGATCCAGCGAAGTCCCTTGAGAACACTGCGTGTAAGGAAGGTTGCAACCGACATAACCATTGCGCCGAGTACCGCCCAACCGAAGGCCGCCCAGCTGACTCCGCCATTGCTAAAGCCATCGATGATGAGCCCGCCGCCGTGGATCAAACCCGAAAGGTACGAAACGAAGATGAGCAGGGCGCCGTTTATGACAAAAGAAATGAGACCGAACGTGAGGATATAGATGGGGATGCTGATCACCTTCACGATAGGCGCGATGATTCCGTTGACCAGGCCGAAGATGGCGCCAATCAACAGGAACGACCCTATGGTTGGCCACACATCGTTGCCACCGTAGGGGTGCAGCGCGATTGCTGGGATAACCAGGGTGGTCAACCACAGACCCGCGGCATTGATAACAGTTCCGACTACAAAACGTCTCATGTGTAGATTGTGCCATTTTCCAACTAAATTGGTTCTAATGACTGAGCAAGACTCCGGCCAAATCCCGACGGTACAGTTCCTCTCCCCAGAGGGTGAGTTTGCTGTGCCCAGCCAGTGGGGCGAGTACGCCGAATATCTAAAGCGCCTCACCGAGGCCGACTACCTCAAGTTCTACCGCGACATGGCCAAGATTCGCCGGTTCGATAACGAGGCCACCGCGCTGCAGCGCCAGGGCCAGCTGGGCCTGTGGATTCCCGCAGTAGGCCAGGAGGCCGCCCAGATCGGTTCCGGTTACGGAGTCGGCCACAACGACCACATCTTCCCCTCTTACCGCGAACACGGTGTTGCGCTGACCCACGGAATCGACCTCATGTCGATTCTCAAGATGCTTCGAGGTGTAAACCACGGCGGCTGGAACCCTGACGCCACACGCTTCCACCTCTACGCAATCGTCCTGGGTTCCCAGGTTCTGCACGCAACCGGGTACGCGATGGGCATTAACTTCGATGGCGCGGTTGGCACCGGCGACCCTGCCGTAGACCAGGCTGTTATCTGCTACGTGGGCGATGGCGCAACTGCCGAGGGTGACGTTTCCGAGGGTCTGCTGTTCGCGGCCGTGAACAAAACCCCTCAGGTCTTCTTCATCCAGAACAACCAGTGGGCTATTTCTAGCCGAACCGAAAGCCAGACCGCCGTACCGCTTTACCGCCGCGGCGAGGGCTTCGGTGTTCCAGGTATTCGCATCGACGGCAACGACGTGCTGGCTAGCTACGCGGTCACTGCAAAGCACATGGACGACGCACGCAACGGCCTGGGACCAAGCCTGATTGAGGCACTCACCTATCGCATCGGTGCCCACACCACCAGCGATGACCCAACCAAGTACCGCAGCAACGAGGAGACCGAGCTCTGGAAGGGTCGCGACCCAATCCTGCGCCTGGAAAAGTTCCTTCGTCGCCAGGGCGTTGGTCAGGCATTCTTCGATGACTGCGCCGCGGACGGCGACCGCCTGGCAGAGGAAATCCGCGCGAAGACCTTTGGCCTGCCAACACCGCCGTTCGAGAACATGTTCAAGTACGTTTACTCCGAACCGCACCCTCTCATCGAGGAGCAGCTTGCCTGGCTCACCGAATACGAGGCGTCTTTTGAGGCCGAGGCTCACCCATCCACGAGCCTGCATAACGTTGTGAACGAGGACGCCCTCTCAGACCACTCGGGAGAAGCTCATGAGTAACTTCCAGGAGATGGCCATTGCGCGCGCCATCAACGCGGGACTCCGCAAGAAGATGGCGGAGAACCCAAAGGTCTTGATGTTCGGTGAGGACGTTGCCGAACTCGGCGGTGTTTTCCGCGTCACCGAGGGACTCCACAAGGAGTTCGGTAACCGTCAGATCTTCAACTCCCCCATCGCGGAGTCTGGAATCATCGGTACCGCCATTGGTCTTGCCATGCGCGGCTACCGTCCGGTAACCGAGATTCAGTTCGATGGCTTCATCTTCCCTGGTTTCGACCAGATCACCACCCAGCTGGCAAAGATGACCAACCGCTCCGAGGGTTACCACCGTATGCCCGTCGTTATCCGCGTGCCATACGGCGGCGGCATCGGTGCGGTTGAGCACCACAGCGAAAGCCCGGAAGCCTACTTCGCGCACACCGCAGGCCTTCGAGTGGTTAGCCCGAGCAACCCAAACGATGCCTATTGGATGATTCAGCAGGCCATTGACTCCGATGACCCGGTCATGTTCTTTGAGCCAAAGCGCCGCTACTGGCAGAAGGGTCCGGTCAACCTGGACACCCCGCCGCTGCCCCTTCACAGCGCGCGCATTCTCCGCGAGGGACACTCGGTTACCATCGCAACCTACGGACCAATGGTCACGGTTTGCCTGCAGGCCGCTCAAATTGCTGCCGAGGAGGGCGTGAGCCTGGAGGTCATTGACCTGCGCTCGCTAAGCCCGATTGACTACAGCACCATCGTGGAGAGCGTCAAGAAGACCGGACGTCTAGTGGTTGCAAGCGAGGCCCCTAACTTTGTTTCCATCGCCTCCGAGGTGGCAGCCCGCATCACCGAGCAGGCGTTCTACCACCTCCAGGCCCCGGTGCTGCGAGTTGGTGGCTTCGATGTTCCATACCCAGCCGCAAAGCTGGAGGAGGTTTACCTCCCGGATGCAGACCGCGTGCTGGAAGCCGTAGACCGCGTTCTGGCGTATTAGTTCTGATTTAGGAAGGCACTTCGATGAGCCAACTGGCATACTTCAACCTCCCGGATGTTGGCGAGGGCCTCACCGAGGCCGAGATCGTCAACTGGATGGTTAAGCCCGGTGACTCGGTTGGCGTCAACCAGATCATCTGTGAGATTGAGACCGCAAAGTCCCTCGTTGAGCTTCCCTGCCCGTTCGCGGGAACAGTCACCCAGCTCCTGGCCGAAGAGGGCGAAACCGTTGAGGTTGGCAAGCCGATCATCGCGGTCACCGTGGCGGACGGTGCCGTTGGCACCCAGACCGGACCGGTTCAGCACCTTCACACCGCGGTTGCAACCCAGGCAGCTGCCGCGGCGCAGGCTGCCACCCTAACTCCGCAGGCGCCCGCACCCGCTTCAGCACCAGCGGCCCAGGCCTCGGAAGAAGAGAAAGCTCCTCCAGCCCTGGTTGGCTATGGAGTGAACCACAGCATCGGCGGAACCCGTCGTCGCGGCCGCACCGTTCCGGGCGGCATCCCAGCACCTGCAGCCGCAACAGCCGCGCTTCCAGTGGTAGCTGCCCAGCAGAACATCGTTGTTGGGGTTGGCGAGGAGAGCGTGATTGCCAAGCCACCCACCCGTGCCCTGGCTCGCGAACTGAACGTTGACATCACCAAGGTGACCCCAACCGGAATGGCTGGAGAGGTAACCCGCGAGGACGTACTGGCTGCCGCATCCCAGGCTTCCGTGTTCCGCAACCTCACAACTCCCGAGGTTCCGACCGAGCGCGAGACTCGCATCCCGGTTAAGGGTGTGCGTAAGGCGATCGCAAACGCGATGGTCACCAGCGCTTTCCAGGCCCCGCACGTGAGCATCTTCGTTGACGTTGATGCCACCCGCACCATGGAGTACGTGAAGCGACTCAAGGCTTCCACCGACTTTGCAGGTGTCAAGGTAACCCCGCTCCTCATCATGGCTAAGGCGATGATTTGGGCGGTGCGCCGTAACCCAATGGTTAACGCCACCTTCACCGATGAAGAGATCATCGTTCACAACTTTGTGAACTTTGGAATTGCAGCGGCAACCCCGCGCGGCCTCATCGTTCCCAACATCAAGGACGCCGACAAGATGTCGATGCTCGAGCTCGCGAGAGCAATCGAGCAGCTGGCAACCACTGCCCGCGAGGGCAAGACCCAGCCGGCTGAAATGGCGGGCGGAACCATCACCATCACCAACATCGGTGTGTTTGGTGTTGACACGGGAACCCCAATCCTCAACCCCGGCGAGTGCGCCATCGTTGCCCTGGGATCCATTCGCCCGAAGCCATGGGTTGTGAACGGCGAGATTCAGGTTCGCCAGGTGACCACCATCGGTGCCACCTTCGACCACCGCGTTGTTGACGGAGACGTTGCCAGCCGCTTCGTGCAGGACGTTGCCAGCGTCATCGAAGAGCCTGCGCTCCTGCTGGACTAGTCCAATGCGTTCCGGTGGGTTCAGGTTCAGCGGCGAGCAGCTTGCGCTTGGGGCCACCGGGATTGCAACGCTAAGTGCGGTTGCGCTTCTACCCCACGAGTTTTGGCCTAAGTGCCCCGTCTACCTGGTAACGGGGCTCTACTGCCCGGGTTGCGGAGGCCTGCGTGCCACCTGGGATCTGCTGCACGGCAACCTTTACGGTGCGCTCAATCAAAATGCGCTGATTTTTGTGATTCCGGTATTTGTGATTCTTGGGTTTGTTGCGCAGCGCAGCAATTCACGACTGTTCAGAATCGCCGTGCTCGCCGTGATTCTTACCGTGGCAATTGGATTTACGGTGCTCAGAAACCTGCCAGGCAGTTGGCTGGCGCCGGACCCATTCGGCTACTAACTAGAGGCCGCGGTTGGCCGTAAAAGTTGAGAAAAAACCGATGGCAAAAGCCAGCGCCATGATCAGAATGTAGAGCAACATGGTGAGACCCATGGCGATACCAATCACAATAAGCGCCGTATTGCGCTTTTGCTCGTAGCCAACAAGCAAACGGCCCTGGTCGTCCCTCACCTGGTTGGTGATCATGAGGATCCAGTCAACCGTGTGCCAAACGCCACACCCTCCAAAGGTCAGGAGCTTGGCGAATCCCAAGCCGATCTGCCCAAGGTAAAACCTGTCCACGCCAAAGTAGCCGAGAAAGTACGACAGCATGACGGCTGTCAGGTAGCTCTTCGGCGGCTTGGTGGACTGGAGGGTGTAGTCGTTTTGGCTACCGTCCGAGTTGGACGGCGAGTAGTACTCGCTCATTAGTGCTGGCTGAGGCCTGCCTGCAGTAGGCCGTTTGCAATTCCGCCAACAACGCTGAGGGCATAAACAACCACCAGGATGATGGTTGCGGTCTTCTTGTTTGCCTCGTAGCCCTCGAGTGGACGCTTCTGGGCATCCCTGCGCTGGCCGGTAACGAGCATGATGTTGTCGATCAGCGACCAGACTCCGCAACCGCCGCAGGTGAGGAGCTTGGCAACGGCCAGCCCGGTGTCACCCAGGTAGAAGCGGTCGGCTCCGAATCCGCCGAGGAAAATACCCAGCAGAGCGGTGGTCATGAACGACTTTGGTGGGTTGATCGCTGCGGCTGGCGCTGCAGACTCGTTTGATACTGGTGGCTCGTAGTTACTCATGGCTATCTCCCTTATCCAATAAGTTTGGTGGGACTTGCATCCCCCGTGGCTTCAG
>JBJTNC010000195.1:0-3795 GCA_046073865.1 Micrococcales bacterium
GAGTCGGCAACTACGATGCGGTAGTGAGGCGCGCGGATCTTGCCCATGCGCTTCAGGCGGATTTTTACAGCCACAATTTTCCTTTGGTTTTCATTGGGGCGAACGTTCTACCGTGAGCGTGGGGGCACACTCGATAGCAAGCTCTGGGGTTATCTGACAAGCCGATAGAGGGTCGGGCGTCGAGAGATACTCATCTATTTTGCCAAAAAACTCGGCGGAGCGCTACTTTACAGGCCGAAAGACGAGCCAGATTGTTCGCCGGAGCCGGTTGCGGAGCCGCCATTTAGACGCGCCGCTTCCTCGGCCGCACGCTTTGCGGGGTTTCCGCTCTTGGAACCCTTCTTTTTGTCCTTGCCCTTGGACTTGGACTTGCCGCCGCCCATTGCCATGCCGCCCATACCGGCGGGCATTCCCGGCATGCCCTGAGGCACGCCACCCTTCTGCATGGTCTTCATCATCTTGGCGGCCTGCTCGAAGCGGTTTACCAGCGAGTTGACATCGGTGACGGTGCGGCCCGAACCCTTGGCAATGCGCAGACGGCGCGAGCCGTTGAGAATCTTGGGGTCGCGGCGTTCGGCAGGCGTCATTGAGCGAATAATCGCTTCTGTGCGGTCAATTTCGCGCTCATCGAAGTTGTCGATCTGCTCGCGCAGCTGGCCTGCACCCGGCATCATGGCCAGCATTGCCTTCATCGAGCCCATCTTGCGCAGCTGCTGCATCTGCTCCATGAAGTCTTCCAGGGTGAACTGGTTCTTGGCCATCTTCTCGGCGAGCGCCTTGGCCTCGTCGGCGTCGAATGCGCGTTGCGCCTGCTCGATGAGCGAAAGTACGTCACCCATGTCCAGGATGCGGCTCGCCATGCGGTCTGGGTAGAACGGCTCGAATGCATCGATGCCCTCTCCCGTGGACGAGAAGATGATGGGCTTGCCGGTTACGGAGGCAACCGAGAGAGCCGCACCACCGCGGGCGTCGCCGTCGAGCTTGGTGAGGACCACACCGGTGATGCCAACGCCGTCCTCGAAGGCCTTGGCCACGTTGACTGCGTCCTGACCAATCATGGAGTCGATAACGAACAGGGTTTCGTCCGGGTTTACCGCGTCACGGATGTCGCGAGCCTGCTGCATCATCTCTTCATCGATGCCGAGGCGGCCGGCGGTGTCAATCAGGACCATGGTGAACTGCTGCTTGGTGGCGTGCGCGATGGCATCCTTGGCCACCTTGACGGGGTTACCCACTCCGTTGCCAGGCTCCGGGGCGAATACCGGAACTCCGATGCGCTCACCCAATACCTGGAGCTGGTTTACCGCGTTTGGGCGCTGGAGGTCCGCTGCAACAAGGATTGGGGTCTGACCCTGATCCTTGAGCCACTTGGCCAGCTTTCCGGCCAGGGTGGTCTTACCCGAACCCTGAAGACCCGCAAGCATGATTACGGTTGGCGGGTTCTTGGCAAACTGCAGGCGACGCTGCTGGCCGCCGAGAATCTTGACGAGCTCGTCGTTGACAATCTGGACAACCTGCTGGGCGGGGTTGAGGGCCTTGTTTACCTGGTCCGAGAGCGCGCGCTCGCGAACCGCGCCGACGAACTCCTTGACTACCTCGAGCGCGACGTCTGCCTCTAGGAGCGCGCGGCGAATCTCGCGCAGCGTGGTGTCGATGTCCGCTGGGGTGAGCTTGCCCTTGGTGCGCAGGTTCTTGAAGGTTTGCGCGAGGCGATCAGAGAGGTTTCCGAACACGAGTCTCCTTGGCGGCCGGGCGGCCATCGGTGGGGATATTTAAGCCTATAGGTCAGCCAACGAGGCCGCGGGCGAACTCCGACGGCTCGAAGAATGCGAAGTCGTTTACGCCCTCGCCAAAGCCTATGAGCTTGACGGGAATTCCTAGCTCGCGCTGGATGGCGTATACGATGCCGCCCTTGGCTGTGCCGTCAACCTTGGTGAGCACAACACCGGTGACCTGCGCCACCTCGGCGAAGGCACGCGCCTGCTGCAGGCCGTTCTGACCCGTTGTGGCGTCAATCACCAGCAGCACCTCGGACACCGGCACTGTCTTTTCCACCACGCGGCGAATCTTGGAGAGCTCCAGCATGAGGTCCTGCTTGTTTTGCAGGCGGCCGGCGGTGTCAACAATCACGATGTCGGCCTCGTCGGCAACAGCGGTCTCAACCGCCTTGAAGGCCACGGATGCAGGATCCTGCCCGTCCTTCTCGGGACCAACCAGCTTGGCGCCCGCGCGGCTGGCCCAGGTTGCCACCTGCTCTACTGCCGCGGCACGGAAGGTGTCGGCGGCACCGATGACAACGCTCCAGTCGCCCTCGGCTAACCAGGCGGCCAACTTGCCGATTGTGGTGGTCTTACCAACGCCGTTCACGCCAACCATGAGGAACACGTACGGTAGCTGATCGCCGGTGAGATTTAGCTCGCGGTTGGCGTGGCCCAGTTTCTCGGTGAGCACCTCCGCCATCACGGCCCGCAGCTCCGCCTCGGTCTGGGCGCCGCGCTGCTTTGCAAGGCGCTTGACCTCGGCAACAATGTCCTCCGCGGCATCCACTCCGAAGTCCGCCAGCAGCAGGATGTCCTCGAGGTCATCCAGGTTCTCTGGGTCAAACTTGATTCCGGTGAAGAGCGAGCGGATGCGGCTGGCAAAGCTGCGCTGGCCTGGCTCGGCTGCAGTGGGCAGCGGAGCCGCTGCAGACTCGGGAGCCACCGAAGACTCGGGAGCGATAGCCGGCACTTCCGCTTCAGCAGGCTCATCCTTACGCTTCTTGAACCAGTCGAAGGCCATTAGTTCTTCTCCGCGATGCGCTGACCCACAACCGCGCTGATGCCATCCTGGCGCATCGAAACACCGTAGAGAGCATCTGCAATCTCCATGGTGCGCTTCTGGTGCGTGATGATAATCAGCTGTGAGTTGGTGCGCAGGTCCTCAAAAATCTGCAGGAGTCGGCCGAGGTTGGCGTCGTCGAGAGCGGCCTCAACCTCATCCATGACATAGAACGGCGATGGGCGCGCCTTGAAGATGGCAATCAGCATCGCAACGGCCGCCAGCGAACGCTCACCTCCCGAGAGCAGACTGAGGCGCTCGATGCGCTTGCCGGCCGGCTTCACGGTGACCTCGATGCCGGTGGTGAGCATGTTTTCCGGATCGGTCAGGAAGATGTTGCCGCTTCCTCCAGGGAACAGGATTGGGAAGACCTGCTCGAAGGCAGCCCGGGTGTCCTCGAAGGCATCGGCGAAGATGGTTTGCATCTTGGAGTCCAGCTCCTCGATGATCTGCATCAGGTCCTTGCGGGTCTGGGTGAGGTCTTCCAGCTGCTCGGTCAGGAACTTGTGGCGCTGCTCCAGCGCGGCAAACTCTTCGAGCGCCAGCGGGTTCACGCGGCCCAGTCGCTCAAGCAGGCGCTCGGCGTTGGCCAGGCGGGCGCGCTGCTCATCTAGGTTGAATGGCACGGTCGCGCCATCGGTGTCGTTATCAACGGGCACCGGCAGCTGCGGGCCAAACTCCGAAACCAGAACGTCCTGCTGCAGACCCAACTCGTCGTAAACCTTGGACGCCAGGTTGGCCAGGTTGAGGCGGCGCTCGTGGTTGGCCATCTCAATGTCGTGCACGCTCTGGGTGAGGGCGGCCAGCTTCATCTGGATGTCGGCGGTCTCGCCGCGAAGGCGCACCAACTCGGTGTTCTGGTTGGCGCGGGCGCTCTCCAGCTGCTGCAGGTCTGCCTTGGCCACGTTTGCCCGCTCGGCCAGGTGCTCCAGTACGGCGGGAACCACCTCTAGCACGCGGTTTGCCGCAGCCAGC
>JBJTNC010000196.1:0-5127 GCA_046073865.1 Micrococcales bacterium
GGCACCGAAGCCCGCCACGTAGGTTAGCCGATTGCCTGCACCGGCAACCGCCAGCACAATGCAAACCACACGGATGCCCTGGGCAACCGAGTATTTCACTATTCGACTACGGCGATCTTCCTCGGGTGAAACCCCGATAGACGTGACCGACTGAGGCTTGCTTGCCAAAATGACTCCCACGTAAATAAATGCCTAACTACAAGGCTACGGCTAAAATTGCCCTAGTTCCAATCCGCATCAACTAAGCCCTGCCGTTAGCGCGAGCAGGCGGATAAAGGCATGAGCATGAGCACTCCAAGAACCGTTTTGGTCACCGGTGGAAACCGCGGAATTGGCCGTTCCATCGCAGAGCAGTTTGTTGCTGCCGGACACCGCGTTGCCGTCACCGTTCGCTCGGGCGAGGGTCCTGCGGGAACCCTCACCGTGGTTGCAGACGTCACCGATGGCGCCTCGCTCGATGCCGCCTTCGCCAAGATTGAGGCGGAGCTTGGCCCGGTAGAGGTGCTGGTTGCCAACGCTGGCATCACCAAGGACACCCTGCTGATGCGAATGACCGACGAAGAATTTGAGCAGGTCATCGACACCAACCTCACCGGCGCATTCCGCGTGGTTCGCCGCGCCACCAAGGGCATGATCAAGGCCCGCTTCGGTCGCGTTATTCTCATCGGTTCGGTTGTGGCGTTGCTCGGCAACGCCGGCCAGGTCAACTACTCGGCCGCCAAGGCCGCCCTGGTTGGCATGGCCCGCAGCATCACCCGCGAGCTGGGTGGCCGCGGCATCACCGCCAACGTGGTTGCACCGGGATTCATCGACACCGACATGACCGCAGCCCTGCCGCAGGAGCACCTGGACGCATTCAAGGCCAAGATTCCGGCCGGCCGCTTTGCCTCGCCAGAGGAAGTTGCCAAGGTGGTTACCTGGCTGGCATCCGAGGACGCCGGCTACATCTCCGGCGCTGTCATCCCGGTTGATGGCGGCCTGGGAATGGGCCACTAAGGCCAACACCCGGCTGGCAGTCCGCTCCCGCGGATCGCTTTCAACAGAACCAAAACTTTAGACTTTCCACTTTTATTGGCACAGGAGAAAAAATGGTTAACCCACTCGCAGCAGGCAGCCTAACCGGCAAGGTGGCTCTGGTCACCGGTTCATCGCGCGGAATTGGAGCCGACACCGTTGGCTACTTTGCCGAGGCCGGGGCATCGGTGGTTGTGAACTACCGGAACAAGGAAGCCCGCGCCAACAAGATTGTTGACGGCATAAAGGCCGCCGGTGGCAACGCAATTGCCGTTGGTGCAGACCTCACCGATGCCGCCAGCGTTGCCGAGATGTTCGAAGCCGCCAAGGCCGCTTTTGGCCAGCTGGACATCCTGGTGATGAACGCGTCGGGCGGCATGGAAGCCGGCCTGGGCGAGGACTACGCAATGCGCCTCAACCGCGACTCCCAGGTGAACCTGCTTAACACCGCGCTGCCATACCTCAAGGATGGCGCCCGCGTAGTGTTCGTAACCAGCCACCAGGCGCACTTCATTCGCACAACCCCAACCATGGAGGCCTACGTTCAGGTTGCGCTCTCCAAGCGCGCCGGCGAGGACGCCCTGCGCGAGATGATCCCTCAGCTGGCCGAGCGCGGCATTGGCTTTGTGGTGGTCTCGGGCGACATGATCGAGGGAACCATCACCGCAACCCTGCTCGAGCGCACCCAGCCGGGCGCAATCGAGGCACGCCGCGAGGGCGCGGGCAAGCTCTACAACGTGAGTGAGTTTGCAGCCGAGATCGCTAGCGCAGCGGTTGAGCCGGTTCCTGCCGACAACACCCGCCTGGTTGGCGACACCAGCGACTTCATCGCCGAGTAAAACGCTTCAAAAGAAATCGCCACCTGGGATAGGTCCCGGGTGGCGATTTTTTATTCTTGGGATGGGTTGCCGCTAGAGGCCAAGCACCGCGATGAGCTCGCGCAGGTCCTGGCGCTCAATCACGATCTGGGCGCGCTCGCGCACCAGCGGCTTGGCGTTGAAGGCAACCCCGAGGCCGGCCATCGCCAGCATGTCTAGGTCGTTTGCTCCATCGCCAACAGCAACAGTGTTCTCAAGCGGGATTCCGCTCGCCAGCGCCCACTCGGCCAGGCTCTCGGCCTTCACGGCGCGGTCAACAATACGACTTGAAACCCTGCCGGTCAGCTTGCCGTCAACTACCTCTAGGTCGTTCGCGCGGGCAAAGTCCAGGCCGAGTTTTGCGGCCAGGGGAGTGAGTACCTGGGTGAATCCGCCTGAAACCGCGCCAACTAGGCCACCGTTAGCGTGCACCGCATCGATGAGTTCCTGCACACCGGCGGTTGGAGTGATGCGCTCGAAAACATCGGCAAAGACGGTCTCTGGCAAACCCTCGAGTACCGCCACACGTTCAATGAGGCTCTGGGCAAAGTCCAGCTCGCCACGCATGGCCCGCTCGGTAACCTCGGCCACCTCGGCGCGCTTGCCGGCAACGTCGGCCAGCAGCTCAATCACCTCATCCTGGATGAGGGTGCTGTCAACGTCAAAGACCACGAGGATTTTGCTCACAACACAATTCTGCCCGAACAAATCATGTGCTCTGCTAATGTTTCGATATAAGTGCTCGGGGGAGCATTCAGGAGGGGGAATCATGAGCGAAAGCAACTATCAGCCACCAACAGGTGATGAATCTGCACCAGAGGTTAATTCTGTTCCGATGGTTGATTCGGGGGATCCGGGCACAGAACAACCATCGTTAGCATCGGGCTGCTTCAAGTGGGGTTGCCTCGGTGTGATGGTGCTGGTTGTGCTTGGCTTCGGCACGGCCTCTATGGGTGGCGGCATGGCTTTCATCACGCTGCTGCAATACTCGCCACTCATACTCTTGGGATTTATTGCCGTAGGCGTATTCCTGGCAGCCAAAGGCTCGGGTAAGTGAGCATGAGCGATTCACACTACGTTCCGCCGACTGGTGACCCTGCCGACCTACCGAAGGTGAGTAAACCAACCGCACCAACACCTGAATCGGCCCCAAAGCCCGCGCCAGCACCCGCTTACCGCTCTTACGCCGATGAGCTAGCCGCACGCAAGGCAGCCGCAGCCGCAAAGGGCGTCAATCCAGAAATTGACGCGCTTGGCGAAAATTTTTCACCGGAGCCGTTGTCTGAGAGAAAGAGCTCGGGCACCGGGCTCGGGCTCTTTTTTGGCTGTGGCAGTGGCTGCCTCTCGGTCTTCATCGGTGTGAGCCTCACCGTTTCAAGTCTGAGCGCGGCCCCGTTAGTGCCTTCATTCATTATTGGAATCTTCCTAACCTTCATCCTTTTTGGTGTTGGCAAGAAGCTGGGTTCCAAGTAGCGCACGCTAAAAAAAGGTGGCCGCATCCTCCCAGGACGCGGCCACCTCTACTTTTCGAACCGATTTACGGCGCTACCGTCACACCCTTGGGCACAACGGTGATGCCGGATTCGGTCACGGTGAATCCGCGAGCGATATCCCGTGCGCGATCCACACCGATTGCCGCACCATCGGTGACAACCACGTTCTTGTCCAGGATTGCCTTGCGCACCGTGGCATCGCGGCCAACGGCCACGTTGTCCATGAGAACGCTGTCTGTCACCAGAGCACGCGACTGCACGCGCACGTTGGGGGAGAGCACGCTGCGCTCCACAATGCCACCCGTTACCACGGTTCCCAGCGACACGATGGAGTCGTTGGTACGGCCCTGGTTGCCCTCGGCGTCGTGAATGAACTTGGCCGGCGGCAGGTTCACCTGCTGGGTGTGGATTGGCCAGTCGCTGTTGTACAGGTTGAAGATTGGCATCACAGAGATGAGGTCCATGTGGCTGTCGTAGTAGCTGTCGATGGTACCCACGTCGCGCCAGTAGGCGTGGTCGCGCTCGGTGGCGCCCGGAATCACGTTCTTGGTGAAGTCGTAAACCGTTGCGTCATCCTTGGAAACGAAGTACGGAACGATGTCTCCACCCATGTCGTGCTTGGACTCGGCGTTGTCGCCATCGAGGGTGATGGCGTCTACCAGCGCCTTGGCGTTGAAGACGTAGTTACCCATGGAGCACAGAACCTCATCGGGGGAGTCTGGTAGGCCCTTGGGGTCCTTTGGCTTCTCGCGGAACTGGGCAATCTTGGTGGGGTCGGCGTCGTCAACCTCAACCACGCCAAACTGGCTGGCGATGCTCTTTGGCTGGCGGATGGCGGCGACGGTAACTCCGCGGCCGCTCTCAATGTGCGCCTGAATCATCTGGTCGAAGTCCATGCGGTAGATGTGATCGGCTCCAACCACAACAACGATGTCCGGGGTTTCGTCGGCCAGCAGGTTCATGCTCTGCAGAATGGCATCGGCGCTACCGGTGAACCAACGCTTGCCAAGGCGCTGCTGCGCCGGCACGGAAGCCACGTAGGAGCCGAGCAGGGGAGACATGCGCCACAGCATGGAGATGTGCCTGTCGAGCGAGTGCGACTTGTACTGGGTGAGCACCACAATGCGGCGCAGGCCCGAGTTAATCAGGTTCGATAGTGCGAAGTCGATCAGACGGTAAGACCCCCCGAACGGCACCGCAGGCTTGGCTCGGTCCTCGGTGAGTGGCATCAGGCGCTTGCCTTCTCCACCAGCCAAAACCATTCCGAAAATGCGTGGCGTTGTACTCATAACTGAATGTTATGGCTTTTTTGAGTGTGCCGATAACATACGAGCATGAGAGTTGACCTAATCACCAAGGAGTACCCACCGTTCATTTATGGCGGTGCGGGCGTGCACGTAGCGGAACTGGTGCGGGTTTTGCGCAAGCACATCGATGTTCAGGTTCGCGCTTTCGGTGCGGACCGTGATGAAACCGATACAAAGGCTTACCGTCACGCGGCCGAATTTGACTCCGTGAACGCCGCGGTTCAGACCATGGCGACTGACCTCTCGATGGTCTCCGATGTGGCCGGAGCCGACCTGGTGCACTCTCACACCTGGTACGCCAACTTCGCCGGTCAGGTGGCGGGAGCGCTTCACGGCATTCCTCACCTGATTACCGCGCACTCGCTCGAGCCGCTTCGCCCCTGGAAGGAAGAGCAGCTGGGCGGCGGCTACCGCCTGTCGTCGTGGATTGAGCGCACCGCCTACGAGGGTGCCACC